>CAZMRP010000054.1:0-13926 GCA_964568275.1 uncultured Myxococcales bacterium | reverse complement strand
CTCGGCGGATTCGGATCGCATGGACGCGGTTCGCGGCAGCGGCACCGGCCTGCCCGCCTACACCGTGCGGTCCCTGCTGCGGCGCCGGGAGTCGGCTCTGCAACGCTGCTACGACAGCCTGCTGCTGCGCGCCCCGAGTACCGGCAGCGGCAACCTCACGGTGCGCCTGCGCATCGGTCCGTCCGGGAGCCTCGAACAGCTCGACCGCGTCGGCGGGACCCTCGACGACGCCGAGTTCGAGCGGTGCGTGCTCGAGCAGCTCCGCCGCGTCGGCTTCCCCGCCGCGGACACGCCCACCGTCTTCACCCACTCGTTCAGCTTCGCCCCGTCCGGCGCCGCCGCGGCGCTCACCGAGTGACGGGGGCGCCCCCGGGGCCGGCCCGCTACGATTCCTCGCCCAGCCGTCGCCGCACGACGCGCACGGCCTCGTCCAGCGAGATCCGCTCCTGCCGCATCGTGTCGCGGTCGCGGATCGTGACGGTCCCGTCCTCCTTGGACTGGCCGTCGATCGTCAGGCAGTACGGCGTCCCCGCCTCGTCGTGCCGCCGGTAGCGTTTGCCGATCGAATGCTGCTCGTCGTAGCGCGCGTGGATCCCCGCCTTGTAGAACCGCCGCACCACGTCGCGCGCCAGTTCCGGCAGGCCGTCCTTTTTGACCAGTGGGAGCACCGCCACCTTGTACGGCGCCAGCCGCGGATGCAGTCGCAGCACGACCCGCGGCTCCTCCCCCGCCTCCTTCGCCGGCTCCTCGTCGTAGGCGTCGCAGAGCAGCATCAGCACCGACCGCGTGGCGCCGGCCGACGGCTCCACCACGTACGGCACGTAGCGCCAGCCCGGCTTGCCGGTGGCCGGGTCGGGCTTGCCCTGGTCGAAGTACGACAGCTTCTTGCCCGAATGCTCGGCGTGCTTCCTGAGGTCGTAGTCGGTCCGCGAGGCGATCCCCTCCAGCTCGTCCCAGCCCCACGGGAAGAAGTACTCCACGTCGTAGCAGTCGTCCGCGTAGTGCGCCAGCTCGTCCTTCTCGTGCCGGCGCAGCCGCACGTCGTCCGGCCGGTTGAGGTACCGGCGGTACCAGCCGAGCCGCTCCTTCGTCCAGTGGTCCATCCACTCGGCCTGCGTCCCCGGCTCGACGAAGAACTCGATCTCCATCTGCTCGAACTCCACCGAGCGGAAGATGAAGTGCTCGACCGTCACCTCGTTGCGGAACGACTTGCCGGCCTGGGCGATGCCGAACGGAACCTTCATCGACATCGTCGCCTGGACGTTCTCGAACTGCACGAACATCGCCTGGGCCGTCTCCGGCCGCAGGTAGATCGTGCTGTCCTCGGCCTGCACCGGCCCGATGTTCGTCTTGAACATCAGGTTGAACATCCGCTCCTCGGACAGGTCCGGCGAGCCGCAGACCGGGCAGACGTAGTTCCGGTCCACGACCTTGCGCAACTTGCGGCCGCCCTTCTTGCCCCCCTCCAGGTATTCGACCTCGGCCCCCTTCTCGGCCCGCGGCGCCTTGTCCGCGCGGAACCGCTCCTTGCAGTTCCGGCAGTCGACGAGCGGGTCCTGGAAGCCCGCCACGTGCCCCGAGGCCTCCCAGACCCGCGGGTGCATCATGATCGACGCGTCGAGCCCGACGATGTCCTCGCGCTCGTAGACCACCGCCCGCCACCACTCGGCCATCACGTTGCGCTTCAGCTCGACCCCCAGCGGCCCGTAGTCGTAGCAGCTCTTGAGGCCCCCGTAGATCTCGCTCGACGGGAAGATGAACCCGCGCCGCTTGCACAGCGACACGACCTTCGCCATCTTCTCCTCGCCCGCCTGCTTGTCCGCCACCCGCTCGTCCGACATCGCTGCAACCTCTCCCGCCGTGCCGCGGCCGCCGCTCGGGGCCCCTGGCCAGCGCGGCGCGAAAGCTATACCATCCGCCCCGGTGGGGGGAAGCGCCCAGCTCGTCGGTCGCACGGGGCCGCGGCCGTCACCCCTGGGGAGGAACCGCGATGGACGTGCGCAAGATCGCCATTCTCGGCGCCGGCGCCCTGGGCGACGGCATCGCCCAGGTCGCCGCCTGCTGCGGCTTCCAGGTCGCGCTGATGGACCTCGAGCAGCAGATGCTCGACCGCGGCCTGGCCAAGATCCGCCACGGCCTGGAGCGCGGCGCCAGCGCGGGCAAGTGCACCGAGAAGGTGGCCGCCGACGCCCTGACCCGCCTGTCCACCACCACCTCGCTCGCCGAGGCCTGCCGCGAGGCGGACCTCGTCATCGAATCCGTCCCCGAGAACCTCGACCTCAAGAAGAGCGTGCTCGCCGCCGCCGACGCCGCCGCCCCGTCGCACGCCGTGCTGGCGTCCAACACCGCGCAGCTCTCCGTCACCGCCATGGGCGCCGCCACCGGTCGTCCCGACCGCGTGATCGGCATGCACTGGTTCCATCCGGCCCCGCTGATGCGGCTGGTCGAGCTGGCCCGCGGCGTGCGGACCTCCGACGAGACCGTCGCGGTCGTCCGCGCCGTCGCCGAGCGGATGGGCAAGACCGTGGTCGTCTGCCGCGACGGCCAGGGCTTCGTCGCCTCCCGGGCCCTCGGCGTCCACCTGATCGAGTGCATCCGGATGCTGGAGGAGGGGACCGCCTCGCGGCAGGAGATCGACACCGCGGTCAAGCTCGGCCTCGGCTACCCGATGGGCCCGCTGGAGCTGGCCGACCAGCTCGGCCTCGACGTGGTCTACCACTCCGCCCTCGGGCTCGCCGAGGCCTACGGCGACCGGTTCCGTCCGCCGCAGACCCTGGTCAAGCTGGTCGAGGCCGGTCACCTGGGCGTCAAGACCGGGTGCGGCTTCTACCCCTACGGGACCTGACGCGATGCCGGACGTCGTCCACCGCGGCCCGCTCGCCGGCGTGCGCGTGCTCGAGACTGCGACCCTGCTCCCCGGGCCGTGGGCCGGCCTGCTGCTCGCCGAGCTGGGGGCCGAGGTGCTCAAGCTCGAGCCGCCCGGCGGTGACCCGGCCCGGCACTACCCGCCGCACCGCGGCGGCGTCGGCTACCTGTTCCTGCTCGCCAACCGCGGCAAGCGCTCCGTCGTGCTCGACCTCAAGCAGCCCGCCGACCGCGAGCGCTTCCTCGCGCTGGCGCGCACCGCCGACGTGGTGCTCGACTCGTGGCGCCCCGAGGCCGCCGCGCGGCTCGGCCTGACCCCCGACGTGCTGGCCGCCGCCAACCCGCGGCTCGTCACCTGCTCGATCACCGGCTACGGCGCCGTCGGACCGCGCCGGCAGTTCGCCGGCCACGACGTGAACTACGAGGCCTGGGCCGGCGTGCTGGCCCTCACCGGCCACCCGGTCACCGGCCCCGCCATCCCCGCCGTCCAGGCCGCCGACTTCGGCGGCGGCGTGTTCCCCGCCGTCGTCGGGATCCTCGCCGCGCTGCTCGAGCGGGAACGCACCGGCCGCGGCCGACAGCTCGACGTCGCCATGGCCGCCGGTTGCGTCCCCCTCAACGTGATGGCGCTCGGCATGAGCGACGCCGGCCTCGAGGACCCCGCGCCCGGCGACGGGATGCTGACCGGAGGCCTTCCCTGCTTCCGCCTCTACCGCGCCCGCACCGGCTGGCTCGCCGTCGGGGCGCTCGAGCCGAAGTTCTGGCGCGAGTTCTGCCGCGTGCTCGGCCTGGCCGAGCTGGCCGGCGACGGCTTCGCCCAGGGCGAGCGCCGCGACGACGTCGTCCACCTCGTCGAACGGCGGCTGGCCGAGGCCGACGCCGCGGAGTGGGAGCGCCGCTTCCGCGACGTCGATACCTGCGTGGAGCGCGTCCGTGCGCCGCGCGAGGTGCTGGCCGACCCGTGGCTGCGCGAGTCCGGCGCGATCGGCACCGCCGTCGACCCCGCGGGCCTGCCGTTCGCGGTCTTCCGCGCCCTGCCGTCCTGGCCCGACCCGTCGCCGCTCGGCCCCGCTCCGGCGCTCGGCGAACACACCGCCGAGCTGCTCGGGTCGCTGCCGGAGCCGCCTTGAAGCTCCGCGTCGAGTGCTACGCGGGGTCGCGGGCCGACGAACGGCCCACGGCGGTGGTCTTCGGCGACACGCGACTCCCCGTGGCCGAGGTGCTCGACACCTGGTACGGCACCGACCACCTGTACTTCCGCCTGCGTCTCGAGCGCGGCGACGAGCTGCTCGTCCGCCGCGGCGCCGACGGCGACTGGACCCTCGAACAGCTCGTCGCGTCGCGGTAGGCCGCCGCGTCGCCCACGGCACGACGCCGCGCGTTGGACATCGTCCGCGGGCCGTGCGAGGGTACGGCCGATGGATCGGCTGGTCGAGCGACTGGACGGGGCCCTGCGCGCCCTCGGCTGCGAGGCCGAGCCGGCCGCCGTGGAGTCGTGGGCCAACCTGATCCGCGAGGCGATGCAGGGCAAGGCGCGGACCTTCCACACCGTCGAGCACCTCGAGGAGATCTGGCAGGATGCCGGACCGATCGAGACGCTGGCGATCCTGTTCCACGACCTGGTCTACGTGCAGGTCGACCGCGGC
This sequence comes from uncultured Myxococcales bacterium, assembly GCA_964568275.1. Classification (GTDB taxonomy): domain Bacteria; phylum Myxococcota_A; class Polyangia; order DRWM01; family JAAZOP01; genus JAAZOP01. Next base: position 9,415 of record CAZMRP010000054.1, on the reverse strand, counting down.
CTCCACGAGACGATCGCCAACATGGTCGCCTCGGCCGCCGAGCAGGTCGCCGGCCGTTTCACCGCTCGCGCCCTCGACCCGGCCCAGGACCGGCCCGGGGCGCTGGCGGCGCTGCTGTTCGGGGTCGAAGCGGGCCGGGAGCTGACCCCCGCGTCGGGCCTCAACGAGTACTTCAGCGCGCTGGTCGCCGCGCGGCTCACCGCCACCGTCCTGTGGGACCGCGACGTGGCCCGCGTCGTGGCCTGCATCGAGGCCACGATCCCGTTCCGCCCCGTCGACGACCACGGCGACTCGCCGCTCGACCGCCTCGCCCTGCGCCTCGCCCACGCCAACCGCGAGCTGGCGCTCGACCTGTCCGACGAGCAGGTCGCGGAGGCGATCGATGTGGCCGCCGAGGTTTCCCATCGCGACCTCGCCAACTTCGCCGACCCCGACCCGGCCCGCTTCCTCGATCACACCTGGCGACTGCTCCCCGAGAGCCACGAGGAGCTGCGCCGGTCCCGCGGCTACACGATCCGCCAGTATCGCGGCTCGCTCCAGCAGTCCGAGGTGTTCCTCGCCGGGCTCGACCCCGGGCGGATCTTCCCGGCGGTGCGGGGCCGCGAGCGGGACCCGCGGCTGCTCGAGCGGCGCGAGCGGGCCGCGCGCAACCTCGACGTCGGCGTCCGCTACCTGCGCGCCAAGCTGTTCGCCACCGGGCTGCTCGAGGCGCTGGCCGAGGCGACGGGCGGCGACGCCGCGATGGGGCTGTTCATGGGCGATCTCCCCAACCCGGAACGCGCGACGCCGCGACTCGAGGAACACCTGCCGGCGGTGTCGGAGGATCGGTGCGCCGTCCACGACCCGGTGGTGCGGAGCCTGCTGCTGTACGGTCGGGCCGCCGAGACGGAGTTCGACCTCAAGACCTCGCCGCTCTCCGCCCACCTCTACGCGCGGCTGGGCGAGGCGGCGGTACTGGCCGGAGCGGAGCGGGCCCGCGAGCTGTTCGCCGGACGACTCGACCCCGCGGCCTTCCTGGCCGGGCTCGACCCGGCCTGCGTCGCGGACGTCGCCGAGGCCGCCGCACGCACCGCCCATCCCCGCGAACGCCTGTTGCGCGAGCTGGCCGCCCGCTTCCGCCCCGCCTGAGCCGCGCCCCGCGTCCCTCGCCCACGGAGCTTGCCGGCGACCGACGGCCCGTCGACGAACCCTCGTTCTTGCCCGGCCCGTCGGAGGGAGTATCCTACCCACGGAGGTCGCCGTCGCGACTCCGGGAGGTCCGCCGATGCTGCGCACTACGACCCCGATCGGTTCCGTCATCGCGATCGCCCTGCTCGCGGGCTGCGGCAGTTCGTCTTCCGATCCCTGCGATCCCGAGTGCCGCGTCGGGTTCGAATGCTACTTCGGCATCTGCGTCCCGGCCGGCCCCGATGCCGGCTCCGACACCGCCGTCGACGGCGACACCACGCTCCCGGACGACGCCGCCGACCGCCCCGAGACGGCCGAGGTTCCGCCGGACGTCCCGCCCTTCGACTCCGGCTGCAGCGACCCCGGCGCCTGCGACGACGGCGACCCCTGCACGGTCGACAGCTGCGACTCCACCGGCGCCTGCCTGCACGCCCCCGCCGTCGACGGTACCCTGTGCACCGACGACGGCGACCCGTGCTCCCAGGACGTCTGCGTCGCCGGGGTCTGCGTCCACCCCGTGGCCGAGGAGTGCTGCCTGGGTCCCGAGGACTGCGACGACGGCAACCCCTGCACCACCGACGATTGCGGCCCCGACCACCTGTGCCGCAACGAGGCGCTCCCCGACTGCTGCGCGCGCGACGCCGACTGCCTGTGGGAGGACCACCTGTGGGAGTGCGACGCCGCCGCCGGCGCCTGCTACGACCCGCCGGGCGGCGAGTTCTGCGCGGGGTGCTACACCCGGCGGGATTGCGGCGACGGCGGCGAGAGCTCCGACGACTGGTGCGTCACCTACGCCTGGAACGACCGCGGCTGCACCAAGGACTGTCTCGACGACGCCGACTGCCCGGGCGCCGCGTACTGCCGCAGCTTCGGGGGCGACGCGCCGTGCGCGGCGGGCGAGACCGGTTGCATCTGCGTCTCCCGGCTCGGCAGCTGCGAGGCCTACAACGTCTTCGGCCGGACCTGCCTGGGCGATGCGACGTGCCGCACCTGCGACGCCTGCGGCGCGCTGGTCTGCAACGCCGGCCGCTGCACCTGGCGCTGCGAGGTCCTCCAGGATTGTCCCCTCGGCGCGGTGTGCGAAGGCGGGCTCTGCGTTCCGGCGGGCTGACCCCGGTCGTTCTAGTCGCCGTACATCCCGCCGTAGGCCTCCGAGTGCTCCTGGAGGATCATGTCGCTCTCGTCGTCGGACCACTCGTACGGCTCCGCCGGCATCGCCGCCGGGGCCGCCAGCACCTCGTCGCTGTAGTACGCCGCGTCGGCGCTGCCCGTGCTGCCGCCCGTCGAGCGGAGTCCGGCCGTCGCCGTCGTCGTCCCCACCGGCATCCCCGGGGCCGTCAGCGCCCCCACGCCGTCCCGGTCCAGCGCCGCCCGGGCCTCGTCCTGCGCCCGCTCCGCCAACACCGCGTCGGCGCGCTCCACCGCCTGGCGCAGCCGGTCGAGCCGGTTGTACTCCTCGCGCTCGAGCAGCAGCTCGTCGCTGGCGTTGACCACCTGGCGGTAGGCCGTGATCCCCTCCGTCAGCACCTGGCCCGCCGCCGCGATGTCGCCGCGCCGCATCACCTCGGCCGCCTCGATCGCCGTCAGGTGCGCGTGCACCGAGGCCAGCCGCTCCTGCACCAGCTTGTTCAGCGCCGCCTCGGCCGCCACGGCGTCCTCCGTCGCGCGGATCCCGACGTAGTAGGTCTTCTCCTGGAACCCCGAGCCGCCGTAGGCGTCGAGGTACCGCACCTTGACGTCCGCCAGCTCCACCCGCGCCTCGTGGCTCCGCTCGCCGTACCCCAGCCGCAGCAGCACCTCGCGCTCCTTGCCGCCCACCAGGTCGCCCAGCGCGATCACCGCCTCGCGCCCCGGCGACAGGTCGTCCCACCCCGGCACCTCGAGGATCTCGATCCCCGGCCCCGGCACCACCTCGAGGCTGACGCTGCGCGCCACCAGCGTCTCCAGCTTCAGGATCTCGGTCTGGAACCGCTCGGCGAGCTGGTCGGCCCCGGAGAGGTACTTGTAGCTGCCGCCCGAGGCCTGGGCCATGTCGGTCAGCAGCGCCTCGTCGAACTCGATCCCGAGCCCGAAGGCCACGATCGCCATTCCCTGGCTCCCGGCCAGCGTCGCCAGGTCGACCAGCCCCAGCGGGTCGTTCGGCTTGCCGTCCGAGAGCAGGATGATCCGCGACAGGTGGTCCTGGTTCCGCCAGGCGGAGGTCGCCTCGAGCGCCGCCGTGAGGCCGGCTCGCAGGTCGGTGGTTCCCGCGGCCTCGATCTTCTCCACCGCGTCCACCAGCTCGACCGGCGGCGCGTCGGAATCCCAGGTTCCCGCACCCAGCACCTTGGCCACCGAGCCGAAGCCGACGATCGCCGCGCGGTCGCCGCTGTGCAGGCGTCCCAGGACGTCGCGCACCGCCTCCTTGGCCGCCTCGATCGGCTCGCCCTCCATCGACCCCGAGGTATCGATCACGATCGCCAGGTTGAGCGGCGGGCGCTGGGCGCGCGCGGGCTGCCGCGCCGTCACCTTCACCTGCAGCACCACCTCCCCCGGCTTCCCCGCCAGGATCTCCGGCCGGTCCACCGCCGTCGTCACCTCGACCAGCCCGGGGTCGACCTTCGGCGCCTGCGGACACCCGGCCGTCGTTGCCACGGCCGCCCACGCCGTCCCCAGCGCCGCCCAACGGTTCCAGCCACCCCGCGTCCGAGCCTGGTGCAAACGCATTGCCATCCTCCCTGCCGGCCGGTCGCCGACGAGCGACCATTCTACGTTCCGTCGGGCGCTCCCGATCTGCGCCCGCAAGCCCCCGGACCTTCTACCCCCACCCCCACCCCCCACACAACCCACTCGCGCTCGTGCTCGCGCTCGCCGTCCACCGCTCGCCGTCCACCGCTTCGACCCGCTTGTCGATCCGTGCTATCCTTCGCCCGCGAGCCGGAGCCAGGCACGACCCCGGCCGAGGAGCAGCCATGATGACCCATCGAATCCAGGGATTCCTCTGTCTCGTCGTGGGGTTGCCGTTGGCGGCCTGCTCGCCGTCCGACGATGACGTCGACATCGTCCAGCGCGACGACGGTGTCACCTACGACGACGGCGGCGGGTCGGAGGTGGTCTCCTGCACCCCCGGCCAGACCAACTGCGCCGGCACCAACCACCTGACCTGCAACGCCGCCGGCAACGGCTGGGACTCCGTGGCCTGCGTGGACCCGACCCCCGCCTGCGTCGTCGGCATGGGCTGCGTCGTCTGCCAGCCCTCGCTGGGGAACTGCGAAGGCTCCACCGCCCGCCGCTGCCGCCCGGACGGCTCGGGCTGGGACGTCGTCGACGAATGCGACACGGGCGCCGGCGAGCGGTGCAGCCTGGGGTACTGCACCGACCTGTCCGACGCCTGCGAGGCCGCGCGGCTCGAGAACTCCTACGAGGGGTGCGACTACTGGCCGGTCCAACTCGCCAACGCCGGTCTCGAGGACACCGCGACCTTCCGCTACGCGCTGGTGATCGGGAACCGACAGTCGGCGACGGCCAACGTCGAGGTCTTCAACCGCGGCGGCGTCGTCGCCTCCACCAGCGTCCCCCCGAATTCGATCCGCACCCTCGAGCTCAACTGGAACGACGCCCTCCGCGCCGCCGAGGGCTCCGAGTTCGTGGCCAACGGCGGCTTCCGCGTCAAGTCCGACGTGCCGGTCACCGTCTACCAGTTCAACCCGCTCAAGTACTGGGGCGGCTCCGGCTCGCTGGGCGAGGGCTCCTACTCCAACGACGCCTCGCTGCTCCTGCCCCGCCACACCCTGACCGGCGACTACATCGTCGCCTCGCGGCCGACCCTGATGTTCTCCTACTACAGCGCGTTGCTCGCCGATCAGCAGTACAGCGGCAATTCGGGCTTCTTCGCCGTCGTCGCCACCGAGGACGGCACCGTGGTCGACGTGACGTTCCACGGCCACACCCAGGGCGGCGCCTCGGTCTCCGGCTACCGCAGCGGTACCTCCGAACGCTTCTTCCTCGACAAGTACGACGTGCTGCAGGTCCTGAGCGAGGTCCCCGCCTCCTGTACCCCCGCCTGGACCGAGGAGTACGCGGCGAATCCGTACTACGAGATCGGCTACTGCCAGATGGGGAACGAGTACGACCTGACCGGCACCGAGATCCACGCCGACAAGCCGGTCGCCGTCTACGGCGGCCACGATTGCACCTTCATCCCGTTCGACCGCTGGGCCTGCGACCACCTCGAGGAGCAGCTGTTCCCGCTCCAGGCCTGGGGCACGCGCTACCTCGCCACGCACACCCAGGAGGTGGCGGACGAGCCGAACATGTGGCGCATCATCTCCGGCGCCGACGGCAACCGCGTCCGCTTCAACCCCGGCGTGCACGGCGAGGAGCCGCTCAACCGCGCCCAGTGGTTCGAGTTCGAGTCGCGGGACGACTTCGAGGTCACCGGCGACGGCGCGTTCCTGCTCGTCGGCTTCCTCGTCGGCCAGGGCAGCAACTTCGACTCGATCGGCGACCCGGCGATGGCCCTCGCCGTCCCCGTCGACCAGTTCCGGACCTCGTACAACTTCCTCGCCCCCGAGGACTACCGCAACGACCCGGCGACCGGCGCCACCGGTCGCAACTACGTCAACGTCATCGCCCCCGGCGGCGCCGTCGTGACCCTCGATGGCTCCCCCGTCGGCGGCTGGGTCGACATCCCCGGCTCCGGCTTCGGCGTCTCCCGCGTCGAGATCAACGGCGGCTCCCACGCCATCAGCTCCGCCAGCGAGTTCGGCATCACCTGCTACGGCTACGGCAACTACACCTCGTACATGTACCCCGGCGGCCTCGACGTCGACCGGATCAACATCATCTGAGCCGAGGAGCCGTGATGACGGATCCCATCGGAACCGACCCCTGCAGGGTACGGGCGGAATCCCGCTGTTCGGCGCGGCCGGTCCGCGGCGCCGCGTGGCTCGCCGCGCTGCTCGGCCTCTGTCGCTGCGACTGCGGCGACGGCACCAACGGCGTCACGCCGTGCAACACGGTCGCCGACTGCCCCGCCGGCTGGCTGTGCGTCGACCACGTCTGCGTCCGGACCGACGCCGGCACCGACGGCGAGACCGGGACCGACGCCGACGCCGATGTGCCCGTGGAGGCCGAGGCCGACGTGCCGCTCGAGGACGGCGCCGCCTGCCCCTCCGGCCTGTTCTGCGGCTCGCCGCCCGCCTGCTGCGCCGTCGGCGACGAGTGCATCGAGGGGCTGTGCGTCCCGCCCTGCGCCTCTGGCGTCCGCTGCGGCACGACGCTCGACCTGTGCTGCGGCGAGGGCCAGGTCTGCCTCGGCGAGGCCTGCACCGCCCCGGGCGACCTGTGCGCCGACTCGTTCGACTGCCCCGAGGACTTCTTCTGCGAGCCGACCCTCGGCCGGTGCCTCCCGCAGCTCGACCCGCTGACCTGCGAGGTCCGCCGGACGCCCGAGCCGTTCGACGTGGTCCTCGAGTGGTCCTGGACCGGCTCGACCGCCGAGCCGACCTACGACCAGCCGATCGCCGCCCCGATCGTCGTCGACCTCGACGGCGACACCGACCCCGAGGTGCTCGTGTCCTGCTCCCTCCGCGGCGACTGGCAGAACGCCGTCCTGCGGGCGCTCGACGGCGACGACGGCACCGAGCTGTGGGCCGTCACCGACGCCGCGTGGCACCTCAACGGACGCGCCAGCATCGCCGCGGGCGACATCGATGGCGATGGCCGCCCGGAAATCCTCGGGACCGGCGTGCCCGCGAACGCCGGGATCCTCGCCTTCGAGCACGACGGCACGCCGAAGTGGCGCTCCACCGACGCCGCCGGCACGCCGACCACCTACACCGGCGTCAGCAAGGGGATCGCGCTGGCCGACCTCGACGGCGACGGCGCCCCCGAGATCGTCGCCGCCGGCGTCGTGCTCGACGCCAACGGCCACGAGCTGTGGAGCCGGGGCGGGATGGAGGGCGACAACAGCTACGGCGGCGGCCAGCCCACCGTCGCCGACCTGGACCTCGACACCGTCCCCGAGGTGGTCACCGGGGCGCGCGCCTGGCGCGCCGACGGCACCCCGATGTGGGACGGCGGCACCCCCGACGGGTATCCCGCCGTGGCCGACTTCGAGGGGCTCGGACAACCGTTCGTAGCGGTGGTCGGCGTCGGCACCGTGCGCATCCTGCGCGGCTCCGACGGCTCGCTGTTCTGGGGCCCGGTCTCGATCCCCGGCGCCGGCCGCGGCGGTCCCCCGACGGTGGCCGACTTCGACGGCGACGGCCGCCCCGAGATCGGCGTCGCCGGCGGCGCCTCGTACGCCGTCTACGACCCCGACGGCACCGAGCCGATCCGCTGGAGCCGGGCGACGCAGGACGCCTCGTCCAACGCCACCGGCTCGTCGGTCTTCGACTTCGAGGGCGACGGAATTGCCGAGGTGGTGTACTGCGACGAGTGCTTCATGCGCGTCTACCGCGGCACCGACGGCGAGGTGCTGCTCGAGATCCCCAACACCTCGGCGACGATCAACGAGTACCCGCTGGTGGTGGACGTGGACGGCGACGGCAACTCCGAGATCCTCGTCGTCGCCAACGACCACTCGGCCCACGCCTCGCCCTACGACCAGTGCTTCGCGCGGCCCGGGTTCGACGCGCCCCGGCACGGCGTGTTCGCCTACGGCGACGCCCACGACCGCTGGGTCCGCACGCGCCGCATCTGGAATCAGCACGCCTACCACGTGACCAACGTCGCCGCGGGCGGCGCGATCCCCGCGCACGAGGAGAACAACTGGACGACTCCGGGGCTCAACAACTTCCGCCAGAACGCCCAGGGCTCGGGCGTCTACAACGCCCCGGACCTGACGGTGATCGGGCTCAGCGCCGACCTCACCGATTGTCCCGTGAACGCGACGCTCGAGGCCCGCGTGGCCAATCGCGGGAGCCTCGGCGTGGCGGCGGGAGTCCCGGTGGCGTTCTACGAGGGGACGTTCGCGGCGCCCGGCGCGCTGCTCGGCGTCGTCCCCACCTCCGTCCCGCTGCTCCCCGGCGCCAGCACCGTGGTCTCGCTGGTCGTGCCGCTGGGCGCCGGACCGACCTTCGACTTCTTCGTGGTGGTCGACGACGACGGCACCGGCGCCGGCGCCGTCGTCGAGTGCGACGAGACGAACAACCGCGACGCCATCGCGGACCTCGACTGCCTGCTCCTGTGACCCCCTGGACCCGCCGCGCGGGCCGGTGGTAGCTTGCCCCGCAGGAAGTCGCCCCGTCCCCGGCCGCGCGGCCGGAGCGCGGGGCCCGCAAGGAGGAACCCCGATGAGCCATGCCGTCGGCGCCCGCATCGTCCGCTCGGACGCGGTGGCCAAGGTCACCGGCGCCGCCCAGTTCCTTGACGACCTGTCGTACCCCGGGATGCTGCACGCCGCCGTGCTGCGCAGCCCGCTGCCCCACGCCGGCATCGGCGGCATCGACCCCGCGCCGGCCCTCGCCATCGATGGCGTCGTGGCCGTCGCCACGCACCAGGACATCCCGGGGCGCAACGTCGTCCACATCGTCCTCGACGACCAGCCGCTGCTCGCCCAGCGCGAGGCGCGGTACGCCGGCGAGCCGGTGGCCCTGGTGGCCGCCGAGACCCGCGCCGCCGCCCGCGCCGGCGCCGCCGCCATCCTCGTCCGCTGGGAGGAGCGCGCCGCGCTGCTCGACCTGTGCGCCTCCCGCGGCAGCCCGATCCGCATCTTCGGCGAGGACAACGTCTTCTCCCATCACCGGATCCGCCGCGGCGACGTCGCCCGGGGCCTGGCCGAGGCCGACGTCGTCGTCGAGGGCGAGTACCGCACCGGCTACCAGGAGCACGCGTACCTCGAGACCCAGGCGATGCTCGCCGTGCCCGAGCCCGACGGCAGCATGACCGTCCACGGCTCGATGCAGTGCCCGTTCTACGTCCAGGCCGCGCTGGCCGACCTGCTCGCGCTGCCCAAGAGCCGCGTCCGCGTCGTCCAGACCACCACCGGCGGCGCCTTCGGCGGCAAGGAGGACGTCCCGTCGCTCGTCGCCGGCCAGGCCGCCGTCCTCGCCCGCAAGACCGGCCGCCCGGTCAAGCTCGTCTACGGCCGCGACGAGGACCTGGCCGTCACCAGCAAGCGCCACCCGACCCGGATCCGCTGCCGCACCGGGGCGAAACAGGACGGCACGCTCGTCGCGGCCGAGGTCGAGATGCTCTACGACGCCGGGGCGTACTCCACGCTGAGCCCCGTCGTGCTGTGGCGCGGCGTGGTCAACCCCGCCTC
>CAZMRP010000053.1:0-14252 GCA_964568275.1 uncultured Myxococcales bacterium | reverse complement strand
CCTCTACACTATTTCCAAGGGGGGCAGCTGTCTCACGCATGTTGGCAGAGAGGGATGTCGCGAAATGCCGCCACGTGCGCGACGAAGCCATCAACCCGGGAGCCAACGTCTACGTGACGAACGGGCTGGCTGGCGAACACACGCCGTGCGACGAGCAGATCTTGGTGGAAGTAGTGCCCCCGCGCAACCCCGCTCGCATCCGAAAGATCGTCGAGGCAAGGATACAGCCGTCCCATCGGGAAGTCCGACGGCGCGCGGACATGCCCCCGAAGATAGAGGAAGAGGTCTCGCTGGTAGCGTGGTAACGACGTGATTGTTCGCAGCCCACGACGGGGATCCAAGCCGAACAGTGCCAACAGCGGGTTGATGAGTGCCAGGATCTACCTCCGAAGCGCGCCAGTCCCGTCGCAGACGAGCCAGCTGCGCGCCGATCAGTTTTCCACCACCGCAAGCCAGCCCAACGCCCTCACCTTCCCTCGCCCAGTGCGAATGCATGACGCACGGGGTGGCGTGGCATCGCCGAGGGCCGAGGCAGTTCCGCAGTCGAATGATCGTACGCCAATGGCGGGGCGGAAGCGACGAGCAATGCAATTGCGGGAGTTCAAGTGCCTATGGAAGATGGACCGCCGAGCGCCCGGATGTTCGCAATGAGCTGACCGGGCCAGCAACGTGGGTCAGATTCGCAGGCGCCTTCGTAGGATTCGCGGTTGACATGGTCAGGCCGCATCGTTCCGACGAAATGCGCCGGATGGTGAAGAACTACGCCATCCGAAAGGAACCCCGACCAGTAGCTGAACGTGCTGCTTGACGATGTGATGAGGACGCGCGACCGTCCCATGACGAGCAGGTCGACGACGTCTGAGCCGGAGTCGACAATGCGGGTTCCAGGTTCGTCGAGAAGTTCACGGATCTCACCTTCACGGCCGTCGGTAAACACGCTGACTGGCACGAGCGCTCCGGTTGCTTGGCGAATGCTGCGAATCCAACGAAGGAAGTAGTCGAGTGGCACCCTGGTATGCCCGGACGGACCGTAGGTCTCCCCTGGCTTCAACGGACGAAAGTCGCCCATTCTGACGTGAACGGCTACAGCGGGCGTCCCGCTGCGCGCAAGCAGTTGCCGCTGGTAGCTCGTCAGCATGTCGACCAACTCCGTTCGCACTATCATGCGTGAAGACTTCAGCCCGTAAAAGTAGTCGCGATAGTCGGGTAGCCGCTCAAAGACATAGGCAATCGGCAGCCAGGAACGTTCGCGACCCATGTCGCCTGGCCGTGCCAGTACATCCGGTTCTACGACATTTCCGACTACACGGGTCAATGCTGCGCCCAGAAGGACCTCTGCAGCGCCGGGCCGTCGGAAGTAGCCAAGGTAGAGACGAGAGCGGCGCTCGCGACGAACCAGAGGTCCAATCGCCAGTTGAGCCCAGGGGGATATCAACAGCGGCAGTCGGTTGCGTCGTGCAAAGACTAGTGCGCGCGCCCAGACGAAGAGCTTGTTGCCCAGCCCGGCCCTTGGCAAGCGGGCGTAGGCGAACGACTGGGGTATGGTGAACCCTGTCTTCACAACCGGGACGCCCCCTCCGAAAAGTGTACGCATCGGGCACGGTGGCGTCGCCGTAGTTCGGTCCTGCGACCGTAGTATCCAGGCCCATGCGCATCCATCAGCGACCGCCGACTTCGCCGGCCACCGGCCGACCCGCGACCGTCCGGCTGGGCGGTGATCTCAGGCCTTCGCCGCTCGCGACGCGACAACTAGCAGCATCCTGGCCCAGTTGCGCGGCATCAGCCTGCCAACCGTCCGATCAAGCAGATGAACGAGAAACTGGTAGCCGTTGGCGGTCTGTGCTGTGGTCGACAGAAGTCGGCCCGCGCCAGCACCAAGCGCTGCCAGCCGGGAGTGCCTGGCAAACGGGTCAAGCCAGAGCAACACAGGGAGATGCGGGACGGTGACGCCAAGCGGAACCGCGCGCTCAAGCCGCAGGCCCGCCCTGCCGAAGCGAGCGATTGCGGCGTCTGGCAGTTCCAGCCCTACGTGCTGATCGCGATCTCGGAACGATGCCTGGAACTGCTCGGGATAGCGCTTCAGCCATCGGTACAGGGGGCCGGTGCTGTCCGTGTCGAACAACCACACAAGACGGCCCGAGGGAGCCAACCACCGAGCAACGCGTGCAAGAATGTTGTCCTTCCGGTCTAGCCCGACGTGTTCCCATACAAACGAAGACACCACCAAATCGAACTGGCCGTCGGGGAAGTCGAGTTGATCGACGTCTGCCTGTATCACATGGTCATACTGCTGGCCCGCCGCCACCAAGGCAGGACCCGACAAGTCGACGCCGACCGTGGGTCCGAGTTCCGGCAGGATCGCGCTGCCCGCCGCACATCCGAGATCCAGAATGACTGGACTGGCGCCGAAAGAACGCAGGATCTCGGTCCAGTAGCCGAAATTCAGCAACGGCGTCACCAAACCACCGATTGCGCCGCGGGCACGCTCCAGAGTCCAGTGGGACCGATTCATGTACCGGCCATCATAGAAGCCACCCGAGTCCGCTCGAAAGGAGATCCCACCCCACGGTGCGCGCCAACCCGCACCGCACGAGCATTGATCGTCGGACATGTCCATCCAAGCCGCGCACCGCGGACAGCGCACGAGAAGAGATCGACGCACTACCTTCCTGTCATCGAGCATCGTCGACTCCCCAGACGCACAACATGGCAGCATTCCAGGGGCGGGTGCTCGCTGGCCTCTCCGATCGAGCCGTCGTGGACTGCCGCGAGACAGTGGACTGCCCCGAGACCCTAACCATTTGGACCTGCCGATGAACCCGCTTGACCGCCCTGATCGGCGAGTTGGCGACCGAAGGGCGACACAAGTGCCCGGAGCGGAATGTGCATGGCCCGAACGAGAAACACGACATCGAGGAGGAATGTCGATGCATACGCGACGAAGGAGGCATAGGCGGCACCCAGAATGCCTAGTTTGGGTAACAGGGCCAGCAACAGCACGACGGTCAAGACAGCACCCACGAGTTCCCCGGTGGCGGCGAGGTAGGGCCGACCCCCACCGCGCAACACAGCGGCGGCGACCTGACTCGCCCCGAGAAACGGGGCGGCGAGCGCCAGAACGCGCAAGGATTGACTTGCTTCGCGAAATCCGTCGCCGTAGAGCAGCACGACAACGAACTCGGCCGCCAGTGCAAGCAACCCGCCAATCACAACGAGGGCCAGGAACACACCGCCTACCGACTTGCGAGCCGTTCTCGTCGACGCCCCGGCCCCCCGTCCACGGGCGACGTGTGCTACCGCCACGGACGCCACGGCCGACGCAATAGGGATCGCAGCCCACGAGAGGCTGGCCGCAATGGCATAGAGACCCAGGTCGCCGTCGGACACCGTAACGCTCAGGACCAACTGGTCCAATCCGAGGCTCGCGAAGGTGCACATGCTGGCAACCACCGTCGGCACACCATAGAGGTACAATGCCCGGGGCATGCCCGACGACCAGTCAGGAGAGAGGTTGGCCCATCGACGGCGCGAAACGAACCAAAGGCACAAACCGACCGTGCTCAGGGCCATGATTTGCGCCATCAATACGCGCTCCACGGTCAAGCCGATCACGCCCCAAGCCGCAACAAGAACCGCCAAGTAGGAACCTGCCTGCGTCATGCGCATTGCCGCCCACGTGCGAAAGGCGGACGCGCCCTGAAGCACGGCGAGCTGCACCGCTACGAGCAGCGCAAGTGGAATGCTAATCGCGAACCACTTAGATGCTGTGCTCGCCTGGGAGCCTTGACCAGCGACGATCCAAGGAACCGCGAACATCGCTAGCACAGCCAACACGAGACCCTGGGCGCTCCCAAGCCGCATCCCCAGGCGCCAGAGTGCTCCGCGTGCCTCGGCCTTCCTTCCACTGTAGAAGGTGAGCGCCTGCGGAATCCCGACAGTTGCGATGGCTCCAGCCACACCGACCCACAGCACGACGGCTGCAACGACGCCACGGCCCTCGCGACCGATCCCTCGCGCGACGACGATACCAGACAGCATGCCGAGAAGACTCAGTAGTCCGTCTGCAGCAAGAACTACAAGGTAGTCATTGTTCCAAAGCCGATGGAACCACCGGGCAAGCAAACGGCGCCTCCGCGCATCGCCTTGAGGCGCTGCCGGCGCAGACGCGTCGACGTTGACGCCGCTTCGGGGGTCAACGCCTTCCACGATCAGCGGACTACCGCGGGACGCCATGCGGACCCGCAATGGCCGGACCGTTCCCCTTCATGGGAAACACGAATCCGCCTAAGACTTGGGCGGCCAGCGCAGCGCACAGCAGTCGCCTGTGGGGTCGGCGTGCGGTCACCGTCATGTGTCGCCGTCATGCACGACCATCAGCGGTGCGTGCCGCCGACGGTCCCATCCCTAGCACCCGCAGGAGAGAACCGAGTCGCGCCGCGTAGGTGTGCTCGCGGTGAGCGCGTGCCTGCGCACGGGCAGCCATTTCCCGGCGGTCATCCGGACGGCCCAGGAAGTGCCGAACGACCTGTCGAAGGCTCTTGGGTCCCCTGAACACAGCGACTTCCCGGTCCGGTTCAAAAAACTCGGCCAACTGGGGGGCGTCTGCGACCTGGAAGCCCCCGATTCCCGCGACCTCAAACGTGCGGGCGTTGACGGAGCGTACCTCGCCAAAGTGCGACGTATTTACGACGACTTTCGCAGACAAGACCGCCTTCACCTTCTCCTCGAAGTAGACTTCACGGCCAGCCCAGCGCCTGGCAATGCGATGGTTCAACCAACGAGGAGGCTTGCTGCCGTACATTCGAAGCTCGAGACAGTCGTCGAGAAGCGGGTCTACGAGACGCGCGCGATAGGGGTACAGGTTGCCATAGAAAGCGACGTCACAGCCGTAGCAGTTCCGGTCCTCGAGAGACAGCGCGACGGGCCGATGCCGGCTTGGTTCACAGGCTTCCGGCAGGTAGTGTACGTGGTCAGTGCCCGCCCATTCGCGGAGACGCTCTACGATGTAGCGGTCCTTGAAGAACAACCCGTCATAGGGCGCCAGCAGGAATTCGTGCCGTCCGAAATTGACCATGTGGTCCTGGAACCACCCAGCGACAAGGGCGCTACTGGCCTTCTTGGCCGCTTCGATGGCGCCAGGGGGCACGATGTTGATGGGAATGACGAGGACCAAGTCGGGCTGCATATCTGAAACCGCCCGACGCAGGGCACCTGAGAAGAGCGCGTTGGACTCGCCGAAGACAACGGTCAAGGCGCTGTTCATCAGGAACCGCGCGCGCCACGAGCGGCGGAGGGGAGCCAACAGGCTTGGGTGCTGGGCAGGGTCGAAATGCGTGACCTGGTGTCCGAGAGACCTGAGTGCAATTCCGCAATTAGCAGCGGCGCAGTCCAGGGTGCCGGAACCCACGATCAGTACCTTCATTGCGTCACCACTGCCGTGCGATTGGCATTCCTTCGGCCGGAGGCATCTGCCTGCCGTGCAGCCGACGACTACGACAACGCCCCGGTGGGCGGACGCTGGCAGACCAGGCGCAACGCGCGGGCGATCCCGTCAGCTTGGCGGGACTCCGAGTACTCCTCGACACGCTTCAGCACCGACCTGCGGACCCGCTCGGCATCCATCTTTACGAGCGCGAGGACGTGTAGAATCGCGGCGGCCAACGCGTGGGTGTCTCCAGTCGGATATCTTGTCCCTGTCTGGTCTTCCACTGCCAAGTCGGGACCGCATCCGACGTCGGTGGAAACAACAATTGGAAGACCGAAGTTCATTGCTTCATTGCAGACGAGCCCCCAGGGCTCGTATCGAGACGGCAGGACAAGGAGGTCTGCGGCCGCGTAGATGGATGGGAGTTCATGCTGGTTGCGGAAGCCCGCGAAAACGACGCGGGACTGGCCGACGACCCGTGCCATGCTTCGCAGGCGTGGCTCCGTAGGCCCGGTGCCGACAAGAACGAGGGTCAGGTCTGGAACGCAGGTCATCGCGGAAACAAGGTCATCAACTCTCTTCTCGGGGCTGAGACGGCCAACATAGAGAGCGACGGGGCCGCTGTCCGGAACGCCCCAGGTTGCACGCACGCGCGCACGGGAAGCAAGGGCTTCTTCGCGCTGACGGGCAAATCGCTTGTTCCCTACCGAGAACGGGCACCAGACCAACTTCGCAGCAGGAACGCCATGCGCCAGGTAGTGCTGGCGATTGCGCTGGCCGCCAACGAGGAGGACTTGAGCCGTGCTGTAGATGCGTCGCCGCACCCATCGGCCGACCAGGCCACGAAGGCCAGGGACGGTGGAAAGGGAGGAATCCGATAGGTAGAGCAAGGGGATTCGCGCCAAGCTGGCCGTCGTAATGACGCTGATCGCGTACAGGCTTGCGTAGCCAAACACGAGCACGGCATCGGGCTGCCAAGCAAGGATCCGGCGAGGGAGGTCGGGATTGAGTTTTCCGAAGAAGCTCGAGGGGTCTGGACGGGGAGCCCAGTTGGGGAGGAACTCTGAGGAGTAGCCCTCAAGCAGGTCGCCTTGCCAAGTGAACCCTTCGATACCCCACCGCGAGCGCCGCGGGTGAACTCCGTAGTTGTCCCCATAGAGTACCTTGACCACCAAGCCTGGTCGGGCCGCCAGTTCCCGGAAGAGCGGCGCCTGATACGGAATTGGGTGGGACGCCAGAACGAGCAATCGGCGCATCTCGGCAGTCGGGCGACTCAAGGCGAGACCCGGTGGGCCTAGCTGTGTCACGCGGCCCAAACCTAGCGCCCTGAGGAGCACCCGCTAACCATCAAAGGGCTGAGAGTGCCGACCGCACGGGACGGAGGATGCCGCTCACGCAGTCGGCGTCCAGGCTGGCTGCCATCGGTAGGTTGAGGCCTCGACCAGCAAGTCGATCGGCCTGGGGCAGGGCCAGCGCGAGAGCACTGCGAAACGTCGGCAACTCGTGCATCGGGACGAAGAAGGGGCGGGTGTCGATGCCTTGGTCGCGCAAGCGGGCGGCCAGCACATCGGCGGGGACGCGGTCCTGGACGAGGCAGACCATCCAGGGGACGGGGTCGGCCCACGAGGCGTGCGGGTTGAGTTGAACGCCGTCGAGGCCGGCCAGGCCTTCACGGTAGGCATCCATCACCCCCCGGCGCTTCGCCAGCAGCTCGTCGGCGCGCTCGAGCTGCGCGCAGCCGAGGGCGGCCTGGATGTTCGTCATCCGGTAGTTGTACCCGACCTCGGGGTGGAAGTAGCGCCGCTTGGGGTCCATCGCGTGGTCCTTCAGAAACCGGACGCGCGCGGCCAGATGGTCGTCGTTCGTCGTGACCATCCCGCCCTCCCCCGTCGTGAGGATCTTGTTCCCATAGAAACTGAAACAACCGATGTCGCCGATCCCGCCGACGACCTTGCCTCGACACTTCGCTCCGTGGGCCTCGGCCGCGTCCTCGAGGACCGCGATCTTCCGCGGACGGGCCAACGCGAGCAGGGCGTCCATGTCGGCCGGGTGCCCGTAGAGGTGCACCGGCAGGATGACCTTCGTCCGCGTGGTGATGGCCTTCTCGACCTCGGCCGGGTCGATGCACCAGGTGTCGGGACTGACATCGACCAGCACCGGCTTCGCGCCGCAGTACAAGACGGCGTTGCCGGTGGCGACGAAGGTGAGGTCGGGGATGATCACCTCGTCGCCGGGGCCGACGCCGAGCGCCAACAGCGCCACGTGGAGCGCAGTCGTGCCGTTGCTGACGGCGATGGCGTGCTTCACCTGGCAGAACTTGGCGAAGTCGGACTCGAAGCGCTCGACGAAGGGGCCGATGGAGGAGACCCAGCCGGAGCGGACGGCCTCGGTGACGTAGCGGACCTCGAGCTCGCCGATGTCGGGCTCGCTGACGGGGATGAAACGCGGAGAAGTCATGCGGCGATCGTCGCCTCCAGCCGCCCCAGGACGCCACGGGTACGGTCGACGAAGACGTCGAACGAGTGCTCGCGCACGATCCGCTCGCGGGCCGCCCGACCCATGCGTTCCCGAAGCGCGCGGTCGCAGACGAGCCGTTCGACCGCGGCGCGTTGCGAGGCGTGGTCGAACGGGTCCATCAGCCAGCCGTTGACGCCGTCCTCGACGGCCTCCTGGGAACCGTCCTGGTTGCCGACGAGGATCGGGAGGCCGCACGAGGCGGCCTCGAGGGGGGTGAGCGGGATCCCCTCGCCGCGGTCCTTGCCGCGGTCGCTGATCAGGACGGAGAGATCGCAGCATCGGTAGACGAGCGGGAGATCGTCGTCCGAGACCGAACCAGCGAAGAAGACGCGATCTCGCACGCCGAGTTCGCCGGCGAGCGCCTCCAGCCGGCCGCGGTCGTCGCCGTCGCCGACGAGGACGAGGTCGACTGGCAGCTTCGGGTCGAGGCCGGCAAGCATCCGGATGTTGCGTTCGACCCCCTTGTGCCGGGAGCCGACGTTGAGGCGACCGACGGTCACGATGCGGAAGCGCCCCGGGCGCCATGGTACGGCGTTGCGGGTGAGCGCTTCGGGGGCCGGCGGTCCGGGGGAGAAGCGTTCGACGTCGACGGGGTCCCAAACGACGGTGGTGCGGTCGGCGGGCGTCATCTTCTCGTCGACGATGTAGTTGCGGGAGAAGTGGCAATCGACGACGACATGGTCGGCGCGAGCGAGCGCGGCGCGGCGGTGCGAGCGCATCCCGGACCACAGCTCGAGGCCGTAGGTGTTGACGACGTAGGCCCCGGCGCCGGCGCGCCGGAGGGCCCACGCGAGCGGACCGAAGTTGACGTGGTTGACCCAGACGACGGTGTTGGCTCGCGGTGCATCGGCAACCAGGCGGTGGAGGCTGGCGAAGGTGAAGGCGAAGCGGTCGCGAATACTGGGATCGCGAGTTCGGCCGGACCAATCGACCTCGAACCCGGCCTCGAAGTCGTCGGAGGCGCGGCCCATCAGGCTGAGGACGCGGACGTTGTCCTTGCCTACGATGCGGCGCAGGGCCTCGACCTGGTACCGGGAGTACCGGGCGATGCCGCCCTTGTAGAACATCCCGGTGGAGAGGTAGAGGATCAGAGGCGGCGTCATGCAAATGGAGCGCTACGGGCGCGTCTTGAAGACCGCGGCCGGGTTTCCGCCCGCAATGGTCCGGGGCGGAACGACGGACCGAACGACGGAGCCGGCGGCGACCCAGGCCTCGGCGGAGACGCGTGCGCCGGGCAGCAGCACGGCATTAAGACCGATGGCGGCGCCGTTCTCGACGACGACTTCCCCCTCCAGCAGCAACTGCTGAGCGTCGGGCACCGAGCCGACGAACCGGAATGGAGTTAGGTCGGACGGGTCGCCGGGATCGCGATAGTGGTGCGAGAGGGAGTAAATCTTCGTCCCGGCGGCGAGGGTGAGTTCGTCGCCGATCGAGACTCCGCCGTGGGCCTGGATGACGACGTGCGGGGCGACGTGGACGCGATTGCCGATCTTCAGCTCGCCCTTCGCGACCCGTCGGTCTGCCAACGTGACGTCCCGGACGCGACGCGAGCCACCCGTCAGGGGACCGGCGATCAGGACGACGCCACGGTCCAGCCAGACGTCATCGCCGAAGGAGACCCACTCCGGGCCGACGATGGTGACGCCGGGCTCGACGCGGAAGCTGCGACCGACGGAGCGGCAGCGGCGGCGCCAGTAGGCGACCCGAAGGGCGTTGCCGACGCGGCCGGGCCAGTTTTGAATAGCAGCAAGGGGGAGGTCGAGCAGTTCGGCGCGACCGGCACGGACGGCCTTGGTGACCCAACGCTGCAAGGTGTCGTTCATGCGGAGCCGTGGACCTCGCGGCACCACGCTCCGAGGTTGGAGAGGGCGTGGGGGTGGAACCAGCGGACGGTGGGGTTGCGGTCGAGCCAGGTGCGCCAGACCTCGCGGACCGGGGCAGGCTCGAGCAGGCCGTCGGAATGGCGGATCGCGGCCTCGATGTTGGCGTCGACCATCGGACGAAGCTCACCGCGCAACCACCGGTCGAACGGCAGCTCGAACCCGCGCTTTGGCCGCGTGGCGGCGGCCGCAACCATCGGGTCGGCCGAGGCATCGACCAGAAGGGGCTTCTTGCGCTTGCCGTCGCGCTTGAGCGCCGCGGCAAGCGGCACGACCGCCTCGACCAGCCGGTGGTCGAGCAGCGGCTCACGGACCTCGAGCCCACGCGCCATGCTCATCACGTCGGTGTCCCGCAACAACGTGTTGCGAAGGTAGTTCGACAGCTCGAGATCGCTCAGCAACCCGATCGGGTCGAGCGGACGGACACCGCCGACCGTCGTCCACCCGACCGGGGAGACATCGACCGGCCCGAACGCCGGCAGACGGTAGGAACCGGGGGTCATGAGCTGCTCGACGCGGTCGGGCAGGAAGATGGAACGAAGACCGGCATACAGCGGCCGAGGGTCGTAGAGCGTCGACCCGACCCACAAGACCTTGCGCAACAGCCACGGCGCCGCCCGCCCCCCGGCGACCCGCGCGGCCCGCCGGCAGAGCCCCTGGCCGAGACGATTCGTCCGACCCGGCAGCCGGAGAAGACGCTCGAAGTCAGAGAAGCGCCGGTAGCCGACGAACAACTCGTCGCCCCCGACGCCGGAGAGTGCGACGGTCAACCCGGCGTCGCGTGCGGCCCGAGAAACGAGATAGGTGTTCGGACCGTCCATCGAGGGCTGGTCCTGCGCCTCGAGCGCCTCGGGCAACCGGCGCAACGCCTCGTCCGGGGTGAGCCGGACGTCCTGGTGCCGGGCGCCGAACTGCTTCGCCGTGGCGGCGGCGTGGGAGCCCTCGTCCCACTCGCGCTCGGCATACGAGAGGGTGAGGGTCCGAATCGAGCCGGGCTGCGCGCGGTGGGCGGCGGCGAGAACGGCGGTCGAATCGACTCCGCCCGAGAGGAAGAGGCCGAGTGGCACGTCGGCCTCGAGGCGGATCTTGACCGCTTCGCGGAGGACGCTACCGACGCGCTCGGCTGCTTCGGCCGGAGTCAACGAGACTGACGATGGGGCGGGGAAGTCCCAGTAGCGGCGGGTGGTCAGGGAGCCGTCGGACCAGTCGGAGACGTGGGCCGGCGGGTGGGACTCGACGTTGAAGAGGATCGTGTAGGGCTCGGCGACCGAGCCGAAGGCGAGATACGTCTGCAGGCCCTCTGGGCGGATGGAGGCGCCGACGACACCGGCGCGGACCATTGCGCGCACCTCGGAGGAGAAGGCGAGCCAGCCGGGGCCCCTGGAGACGTAGAGCGGCTTGACGCCGAGACGATCGCGGGCGAGGACGAGCGTGCGGCGGCGGTTGTCCCAGAGGCCGAAGGCGAACATGCCGCGAAGGCGGTCGACGATTGAAGAACCAAAGTGCTGGTAGCCGCGGAGGATGACCTCGGTATCGGAGCGGCCGCGGAAGTGATGACCTGCAGCCTCGAGCTCGCGACGGAGGGGGCCGACGTCGTAGACCTCGCCGTTGTAGACGAGGGTGACGTTGCCGTCGTCGCTCGTCATCGGCTGGCGGCCGGCCGGCGACAAGTCGATGATGGCGAGCCGGGTCATGGCGAGGCCGACCTGCACATCGTCGCCGCGGTGGCGCCAGACGCCGGCGTCATCGGGGCCGCGATGGCGCAGCGCGGCGACGGCGGCATCGAGGTTGATGTCGTCAAGCGACCGGCTACCGTTGGTGACGAATCCGAAGATGCCGCACACGGTGATTCCCCCCGGGCGACGAGGCCGCGGTCAGATCCTCTGACGGCGTGCCAACCAGACGGCACAGGTCAGGAACAACAGGAACATCCATTCGGAACCGGGTGAGCCGGCGGCGCGGCAGCCGCAGCCGCCGCCGCCACCGGACCAGCCGGTGGAGGTCGGTTCGTCGGCGCCGTCGAAGCCGGCGTCGGGGCTGTGATCAGGCGCGTCGATCGCGTCTTCGACCGCTTCGCCGCCGCCGTCCTCGGGGCCGTCGCCGGCGTCGGGTTCGACGGCGGGGCAGAGGCCGGTGTCGTCGCCGGCGGCGTCACAGACCTGGACGAGCGCATCGGCGGTCGTTTGGAGGCTGGACAGGTCGGTCACGGTGACCTCGATCGTGTAGACACCCGGTGGAACGACGTCGCCGGCGTCGTCGCGACCATCCCAGAGGAAGGAGCCGAGGTGGCTCAGGCCGCCGATCTCGGTGGTCCCGAAGTCGCGGACGAGGGAGCCGGACGAGTCGAGGGCACGGGCGACGTAGCGCAGGAGGCCGACCCGGTCGGCGGCGGCCAGCGAGACGGTCGTGTCGACATCGGGGCCCGAGCCGTCGGGCCAGAACGGCGACGGCTCAACGGAGACCGAGAGGCCAGGCGGGGTACGGTCGACGATGAGGAAGCCGTCCGACAGGACCTCGGCCGAGGTTGCGGGATCGCCGCCGACGGTGCCGAGGGCGCGGACGGCGACGACGTAGCGCCGGCCGAGCTGGAGGCTGAGGTCGTCGCGGACGAAGCCGGTGGCGCCGGTGGTGCCGGCCCAATCGACGACGACGACGCCGTCGTCGGTGAGAAGGCGGTAGTCGTAGCCGGAGGCGCCCGGGGCGTCGCGCCAGTTGGCGCCGACGCTGGTGGCGCCTTCGATCTCGTCGAGGTCGTCGGCGGCGGACATGGCGGTGAAGGAGCCGTCGGTGTCCCAGACCTCCTCGGGCGGCGAGATCTCCTGGCGATCGATCGCGTGGACGTGACCGTCGCCGACGGAGACGACGAGTTCGGTGGCGGCGTCAGCATCGATGTCGGCGGCGATCGGCTCGCCGACGTTGGCGCGGAAGTTCATGGTCCAGTCGAGTGACGCGTCCTCGACGGAGAGGGCGTAGAGCCAGCCGTCGGTGGAGCCGACGACGAAGGAGCCGTGACCGAGGCCGGTGAGGTCGTCGACACCGATCACGTTGGTGAGGATGCCGGGGACGGCGCCAGCGGCGCGGGCCGCGGCCTCGTCGGGGTAGACCGCGCCGCCAACCAGGGCGACGGTGTGGAGAAGTGTGCCGTCGGAGGCACGGTAGAGATCGAAGGTGGCGCTGCTCGCGCGGGCGGTGCCGATCCGGGATTCGCCGGCGGCGGCGGCGAGAACGGAGCCGAGGTTGTGCTGGGTGGCTCCACGCCACTGGAGTACGAAGTCCAAGTCGGACCGCTGCGGGCCGTAGGTGGCGTCGTGGTAGACGTCGGTGGTGGTGTCGCCGTCGAGATCGGTGAGCGTGAGGCTCCCCATGGTGGCGACGCCGTCGCGGCCGAGGAGCAGGGCGCCGCTGCGGGGGTCGACGACGCGGCCGTTCGAGGCCGACATAACCCAGTAGTCGTCGAACCCGTCGGCGTTGCGGTCGAAGGCGGCGGCGCAGTAGTCGCCGCCGCCGGTGCCGATGCGGGTGAGGCCGAGGTCGGCGAGGGTCCCGGACGCGGCGTCCATCACCTGGTGGCGGAGTTCGTCCGAGCGGCCGTCCCGGGTGGCGACACCGTAGCCGTAGGTGGAGCCCGAGGCGTCGCGGAGCGGGAGAGGATCCCAGTTCATGGCGACGTCGGCCCGGGTGGCAAGCTCGACGGAAAGGCGTTCGGCGCCGGTGCCGGCGGAGAGGGTCCGGACGGCGAGCCGGCCGTCGGGATGGCGGGCGGCGTAGAGGACGGCCGCGCCACCGGGGTTGGCGGCGTCGAGTTGAGCATACGGGGTGCCGGACGGAGGGAGGTCGGCGGTCCAGCGGACGGCGGGAGGATGGGTCGGCGAAGCGTCGGCGGGCTGATAGGCTGAGAGTCGTCCGGACGAGTCGACCGCCATGAGCAAAGGGGCGCCGTCGGGGTCGGCCGTGACGGGGGGCGAGGCCATCGGGAAGTTGAGTTCGACCAGGTCCGGGGCGCCCAAGGGCAGCGCGTCGTCATTGAGGAGAGCGAAGGTGGCGTCGTAGTGGGCGACGGTGCCGTCGGTCGCGGACAAGGCGAAGAGTCCATCCGAGGTCTCGGTGCGGACCGCCACCGGCTGGGCGTCGGGCTCGACCGCTAGACGAGCGATCTCGACGCCGTCGGTTGACCGGAGGGCGACGATCTCGTCGGTGCGATTGTCGGCGGAGGGGTCACGACCGACAAGGAGCAGTGACCCGGCGGAAGGGGCGGAGGGAATGGAGACGGGCAGCGCATCGCGGAACCAGGCGGACGGCTCGGGGAGCAGCGCGGCCCGGGTGGACGACCAGACCTCGACGTAGGTGGGCGGCGTTCCGGCGGCGAAGCGGAGCGCGCGCAAGGTGGAGAACGCCGGGACGGTATCGGCGGGAGCGTCGATCACGAACAA
>CAZMRP010000052.1:0-14363 GCA_964568275.1 uncultured Myxococcales bacterium | reverse complement strand
AGGCGCTACAGTAAATGCGACCGGCAGGTGTCTCATTCTCGTTGACAGGCTCCGCATTGAGGTGCTGGATATTCGTCCTCAGTCGGTGGACATCGCCAATGTTAGGTTTGTGCGCGCCGACCTAATGAGGAGACTGGAACCAAGTCTATACGACTACTCCGATTCTGTTTCGTGCCTTCATGCCTTGGAGCACTTCGGGCTTGGTCGGTACGGCGATCCCGTCAACTCCGATGGTCACCTTCTTGGCCTGGATAACCTTTGGCGCTTGGTGAAGCCGGGCGGTCGTCTGTACCTCTCGGTGCCGATGGGGCCCCAGCGCGTCGAGTTCAATGCCCATCGGGTGTTTGCGGCGAAGTACCTGCTGACGCTGGTCGCGGGACGCTTCCGGGTCGACCGGTTCTCGTACGTGGATGATTCGGGTGGGCTTCATGAGGATGTTGACTGCAACAGTGCTGCCGTTGGCGATAACTGGGGATGCTGGTTCGGTTGCGCTATCTTGGAGTTGGTGAAGGTTGACCAGTCCTGCCGATTGGCCTAGTTGGAATCTGGCGAGACTGTTGTTCGGCAGGCAGCGCCGTCTGGGCCAGGAGGTGGCGCCAGCCTACCGCGTCTTGCGGCCTGCCCTTGCTCTTTGTGATCGTGAACATGACGGTTGAATCCGGTTCGCTGGCTCGGCCCGCTGCCGCTTCGCGACAGGCTGAGGTGTCTCGCCACTTCTGGATAGTCCATGTTGCGGTGGTCGCCCTGCTTGCCGGTACCCAACTCGGCTTCGCCCTGGAGCGCTTCTCGTTGTGGCACCGAATCGCAGCAGTTGCAATAGGGTTGGCCTGCTATGCGGTTATCGTGCACGACTTCAGAGCTAGTCGTCGCCGAAGCCGGATGCCGTTCCTTGCAATGGCAGCGACATACTACTTCGTATACTTTGGGTTGTCTACGCTCTGGCGTGACTCCGTCGGAACGATCTCTGGTGTGATCTCTCTTTCTGATGAGGCAATCCTGCTCGCCCAGTTCGCCGTGCTTGTCAGTCTCGGGTCGTTTGTTCTTGGTTATCGGGGCGGGCATGTGCTTGGACGCCGTGTCACGGGTTCTGTTGCTCGTCTGGTGCCAGGTGAGGAGCCCGGACGGGGATCCTTCTCGGTGGTGGCGCTGGCGCTCGGTGCTTCGTGTGCGTTGCTAGCGGCAACGACGCTTGGGCGAGTCGAGTTGTCGCCGGCCCTGCAGTTTCTTCTGGGCATGCTGTTCGCGCCGCAGTTGCCGCTGCTGTTGACTGCGTGGCGAAGCGAGCGGATGGAGAGAGTTGCAGACAAAGTTCTTCTTGTTGTGGGCGTTCTGGTTGTAGCGTTCATTGGCTTGCTGGCCGGTTCCCTGGGTCAAACACTGCTACCATTTCTTGTGCCTGTGCTGGCGAGATTGGTGTTCCGGGGGCGCATTGCGTGGTCGTGGATCGCCGCGGCGTTTGCGGCCTTCTTGGTGTTGCAGCCCGCGAAGTTCATCTATCGGGAGGCCGTGTGGGGCGATGTGCACGGCAGAGGGGCAAGCGTATCGTTGGAGGATAGGCTAGCGATTTGGTCGGACGCGGTTGGGGAGAGTGTGGAAGGTGCTCAGACTTCCGGCGCTCCGAGTTCGGGGGAAGGAGGGTTCGTGCGAAGGTCCATGGAGCGGACAGCGGAGTTGCTCTTCATTGCGCAGGCAATCGAGTGGGTGCCGGCGAAGGTGGACTTCACGTACGGGCGGCAGCTCTGGGCGGCGATCGTGTCCTGGATTCCGAGGTTCGCTTGGCCAGAGAAGCCGAACGCAACGTACGAGAGCAACGGGCGCTACGCGCTTGAGTTCAGATTGCAGAACCGGGAAGGCGTCCGCCGGTCGGTGGCCAATGTGGGGCAGATCGTCGAGGGCTATTGGGCGCTGGGTTGGTTCGGCGTTGTGGCGGCGGCGCTTATTTTTGGGGGCCTCATTGGTTGGTTGGCCGGGGCGTTGCCGGTCCAGGGATGGGGGACGTTTGCGATGGGCGGCTTTCTTCTGTTGACGACCGCCTATCATAGTAGCGTTGCGAACTTCGTCAGCGGGCTTCCGCAGCGCCTTGCCGGCGGAGTCGTTTGGTGCTGGCTCATTGCGGTTGCAGTTGCGGCGGTCGGCAGTGCCGGCCGGGCTGTGCGATTGCGCTGATCGGCGGAGCTGTGGTCTTGCGGGTTCGGTAGGGTCGGTCTTGTCAGCGGTCCGCGTTGCCTGGTTCGCCCCATACTTCCAACCCGCCTGGGGTTGGGGTGGGCCGGTACGATCCTCGTGGGCGCTCACGACCGCCCTCGCGCGGCGTGGGACCCAGATCACCGTCGTTGCTACGAACGCCACACCAACCGCACCGCTCCAACTCCCCAAGGTCCGGGTTGACGAAAGCGTTCGGATCCTGACCGCGGACGTCGCGGGTTCGAGCCTGTGGCCGGGCGCCGCACGATTCGGAGTCGCCCCCGGTGTCCTCCCGGCGCTGCTCGAGTGCCTTTCGGACGCCGACATCCTCCACGTCGAGGGTCTCTGGGGTGCCTTCCACCCCTTCGTCCCGGCCCTTGCCACTTGGCGTAGGGTTCCCTATGTCGTGTCCCCTCGGGGAACCCTCGAGCCGTCCTCGTTCGCCCAGCGCCCGACCCGCAAGCGGATCTTTCTCGCGACCGCCGGTCGGGCTTTCGTCCGCCGCGCCGCGGCCTTCCACGTGACCACGACCCGCGAGGGCGAAGGCTCGGCACCGCTCATGGCCGGCCGGCCGTGGTTCGTCGTCCCGAACCCCGTTCCGCTGACCCATTCCGGCAGCCGCTCCGCGTTCCGCGCAAGGCGGGACCTGCCCGCGGATCTGATGTGCATCGGCATGTTCGGTCGCCTCCACCCCCAGAAGGGTCACGACGTTCTCCTGCCCGCTTTGGCCGGGTTCCGGGCGCGACGTGACTGGAGGCTCTTCCTTGTCGGCCCTGACGAGGAGGGCCACGGCAAGGCAATTCTCGGGCAGGCTGCCGAGGCCGGAATCGGCGATCGGGTCGAGTGGCTCGGAATGCTGCGGGACGAGGAACTAGCCGACGCGTACGCCGGCATGGACCTCAGCGTCCTGCCGTCCCGCGGCGAGAGCTTCGGCAACGTCGTCGTCGAGGCCGTCGGTCGAGGCTGTCCCGTCATCGTCTCCGACCGGGTGGGCCTCGCCGACTGGGTCGCCCGAACGGGTTGCGGTCGGGTCGTCCCGAATTCGTCGGCCGCTTGGTGCGACGCCCTTGCCCGCTTCCTTGCCGGTGACCCGGTCGCGCGCATTGCCCCGGAGTCGATGCGGGCGGCCGCCAAGCTTGAGTTCAGCCCCGACGCCGTTGCGGCCAAGATGCTATCCGAGTACGAGCGCATCCTTGGGTCCGCGGCCGGCTCCCGCCAACCTTCCACGACCCCGCAGCCGTAGTCGGTTTCGGCTCGGCGGGCCGCTCCCCGATCACCATGCCCTCCATCGTCATCGTCACCCAGGTCTTCCCGCCCGAGACGCATCCGACCGCGGTCATGGTCGCCCAACTGTGCGCCCATCTGCGGGATCGAGGTTGGCGTGTCTCCGTGGGAGCGGGCTACCCGCATCATCCAACCGGCTCGGTCTACCCCGGCTACGCCAAGCGGCCCTGGACGACGGAGAACCACGACGGCCTGCTCGTTCGTCGGACTTGGCACGTTACGACTACCAGTCGCGCCATCCCGAAGCGCGCGGCCGTGTTCGTCTCCCAGGCCCTTGCCATGGCGATTGGTGGCCTCCGTTCCGGCGCCGCCGACGTCGTCCTCGCCTTCGGTCCACCGCTCGTCGGTCCGCTCCTGGCGGGCGCGGTGGCCGGCGTGCGCCGGGCCGGCCTCGTGAACGTGATCTACGACGTCTACCCCGACATCGCCGTCGCCACCGGCAAGGTCCGCAACCCGCTCGTCATCGGCGCCGCGCGCGTCGCCGAACGGCTCCAGTACGCCGCCAGCCGGCGCACGGTCGTCCTCTCCGATGGTCTGCGGGATCGGCTCGTCGAACGGGGCGTCCCAGCGGAACGCATCGAGGTCGTCCCGATCTGGCTCGACACCGACGAGATCCGACCCCTCGATCGCGACAACCCCTGGTGCCGCGAACAGGCCCTCGGCCCGGAGAAGACCGTCTTTCTCTACGCCGGCACGATCGGCGTGATCAGCGGCGCCACGATCGTGGTCGAAACCGCCGACCGCCTGCGCGACCGCAAGGACCTCCTCTTCCTCTTCGTCGGCGAAGGCGCCGACAAGGACGCGGTCGTTCGGCGTGCCGCCGAGCTCAACCTCGACAACGTCCGGTGCCTGCCTTTCCAGCCCCGCGAGCGCCTCGCCGAGTTGCAGTCGGCTGCCGACGTCGGGCTCGTCACCCTGCTCCCGGGCATGGGCCGGACCAGCGTCCCCAGCAAGGTCCTCGGCTACATGGCCGCCCGCCGTCCGGTCCTCGCCAGCGTCGACGCCGATTCCGACACCGGCATCGAGGTCGCCCGTCACGACCTCGGTCTGGTCACGCCGCCAGCGGATCCTGATGCCCTCGCCGTCGCGGCATTGCGTCTCGCCGACGACCCAGCGCTCCGCGGCAGGCTGGGAGCCAACGGACGCCGTCGAGTCGAGCAGCACTACTGCCGCTCGGCGGCTCTCGCGCGCTTCGAGCGGGTGCTCCGCGACGTCGCTGAGGGAAGATAGCCCGATGCGGACCACCATCCTCCAGCCGACCTACCTGCCCTGGCTCGGCTACTTCGAGATGATCGACGCCGTCGACCAGTTCGTGATCTTCGACCACGTCCAGTTCGAACCCAAGTCGTGGCAGCAGCGAAATCGGATCCGCAGCGCCAATGGCGAGCTGATGCTCACCATCCCGGTCAAGTCCGACGGCCGGCAGGACGTCCGCATCGCGGACAAGCGGATCGACCAGGCGCAGCCCTGGGCCAAGAAGCACCTGCGCAGCATCGAGGTCGCCTACGCCAAGGCGCCCCACTTCCAGCGCTGCTTCCCCGGCGTTCGCGCCATCCTCGAGCGACGCCCTGGACGGCTCGTGGATCTCACGATTCCGCTCCTCCTTCATTTCCTCGAGCTCCTCGGCCTCGAGCGACGAATCGTCCGCAGCTCTGACCTCGTCGCAGAGGACGATTCGCAACTCGGCAAGACCGAACGTGTCGTGAACCTTTGCCGCCTCGCCGGCGCCACGCTGCTCTACGACGGCGCCGCGGCTCGCGACTTCCTCCAACTCGACCAGTTCGCCGCCCACGGCATCGAGGTCCGCTTCCAGGAGTACCGCCACCCCGAGTATCCCCAGCTCGGCCCGGGCTTCCTGCCGTACATGGGCGTCATCGATCTGCTCTGCAACTGCGGTCCCGATGCGCTCGCTGTCATCCGCTCCGGAGTCGCCCGATGAACAGACTCGACGAACTCGCCAAGCGAACGCTCGATCTCGCGGTGGCCTCGGCCGGCTTGGCCGTGCTCGCGCCCGCCCTGGCCGCGCTCGGCTTGGCCGTTCGTCTCGACAGTCCCGGCCCCGTGCTGTTCCGTCAGCGCCGGCTGGGCCGGCACGGACGCCCGTTCGAGTTGCTCAAGTTCCGGACCATGCGGCCCGATGCCGACGTCGTCATCGGCAGCGACAACGTCGTCGCGAACCCGGTCGATGACCCGCGCGTCACCCGCATCGGCCGCATCCTGCGCCGAACCAGCCTCGACGAACTGCCTCAGCTGCTCAATGTCCTGCGCGGCGAGATGAGCCTGGTCGGCCCCCGGCCCGATCTGCCGGAAGCCCTCGAGATGTACGACGACCGGGAACGCCGCAAGCTCGACGCCAAGCCCGGGATCACAGGCTTGGCACAGGTCTCCGGGCGCAACCTCCTCGACGCCCACACCAAGTGGGCTCTCGACGCGGACTACGGGGCGTCCGCCACGCTCGCGCTGGATCTCCGGATCCTCGCCAAGACCGTCTGGAAAGTCGTGACGCGCGAGGGCGTCTATCGGAAGGGGTGAACACCATGACCCGAATCGTTCCGTTCGAGGAGTCCCATCTGCCCGCGGTCCTCGCCTGGGTCAACGATCCGGCCGTTCGAGATGCCGTCGGCACCGTCCGGCCCATCGCGATGGCGCAACACCGCGAGTGGTACGCCGCGTTGCAGCGGGATCCCCGCCGCCTGTACCTGATCATCGAGGAAGACGGCCACGCGGTCGGGATGATCGGCCTGAACGGGATCGACCTCCAATACCGGAACGCCGAGTTGTGGCTCTACCTCGGTGACGAGAGCACGCGCAGGAAGGGCACCGGTCGGCGCGCCGTTCGGCAGATGGCGGAACTTGCTTTCCAGACCCTGGGCCTGAACCGCCTCTGCGCCCACGTGTTCCACTACAACGAGCGAGCCCTGGCGTTCTTCAAGGCCTGCGGCTTCGTCCCCGAAGGCAGGCTGCGTGAGGCCGCCTTCAAGCATGGCGCGTTCTGCGACAAGCACGTTCTTGGCCTCCTCGCCCGCGAGTTCGCGAACACGAAACCATGACGGACGTCCGCTTCCTGCCCTTTGCCGCCCCGGACATCGGCCCCGCAGAGCGTTCCGCCGTCGCCGAGGCCCTCGACTCAGGCTGGGTCACGACCGGCCCGCGCACGAAGCGCTTCGAGGCTGAGTTCGCCGCGCGCGTAGGGGCAAAACACGGCGTCGCCGTCAACTCCTGCACCGCCGCCATGCACCTGGCCCTCGAGGCCATCGGCGTCGGCCCCGGCGACGAGGTGATCGTTCCGACCACGACCTTCGCCGCCACCGCCGAGGTCGTCCGTTACCTTGGCGCGAAACCGGTCCTCGTCGATGTCCGCGCATCCGACCATTGCATTGATCCAGCGGCCGTCGAGCGCGCAGTCGGCCCCCGAACCAAGGTCGTGATGCCCGTGCACTACGGCGGCAAGGCCGCCGAACTCGGCCCGATTCTCGACCTCTGCCGTGCCCGGAACGTCGTCGTGGTCGAAGACGCCGCCCATGCCTTCCCTTGCCGTTGGCAGGGCAGGCCGATCGGTTCGATCGGTGACATCACCTGCTTCAGCTTCTACGCCACCAAGACCATCACCACCGGCGAGGGCGGGATGGCCACGACTGAACGCGACGACTGGGCCGACCGCATGCGCGTCATGTCCCTCCACGGCATCTCGAAGGACGCCTGGAAGCGCTACACCGCCGAGGGCTCCTGGTACTACGAGATCGTCGCCCCGGGTTACAAGTACAACATGACCGACATCGCCGCCGCGATGGGCCTGGCGCAGCTCGCGCGTGCCGAGGAGATGCTCGCCCGCCGACGCGAGATCGCCCGCGCGTACACCGCCGCATTCGCCGCCGAAGACACCATCGAACTTCTCGACCCCGGCGTCTTCGACGACCACTCCTGGCACCTGTACGTGATCAAGCTCCGCACCGAACGCCTCGCCATCGACCGCAACCGCTTCATCGAGGAGCTCAAAGCCCGCGGGATCGGCACCTCCGTGCATTTCATCCCGCTGCACATCCACCCGTATTACCGCGACACCTACGGCTACCGTCCCGACGACTTCCCCGTTGCCTTGGACTGCTACCAGCGCCTGGTTTCTCTGCCGATCTACTCGAAGATGACCGGCGGTGACGTCGAGCGCGTCGTCGACGCGGTCCAGGACTTGACCCGGGCTCACCGTCGCTAGACCCCATCTTCGCCCCGCCGTCCACCCGTCTTCCCTTTACGTTCCAGCCTCAAGTCGTCTTGGTGAGCCAGTAGGGCCCCACGGCCAGGGCGTCCATCTTCGTCCGCTCGAAGCAATCGATCGCCTGCCCGGGGGTGTGCACGATCGGCTCGTTTTCATTGAACGACGTGTTCAGCAGAACCGGCACGCCCGTCCGTTCTTGGAAGCGGGTCAACAGGTCGTAGTACAGCGCGTTCTCGTCCCTTCGCACCGTCTGTGCTCGTCCCGTGTTGTCCTCGTGCGTGATGGCCGGGAGCTTCGGTCGCCATTCGGGGCGCACCTTGTAGACCACGATCATGAACGGCACCGGATGCGTCCCCTCGAAGACCGTCGAGAGGTCCTCCTCGCGGATCACCGGGGCGAAGGGACGGAACGGCTCCCGGTTCTTCACGCGGGCGTTCAGCGTCGCCTTCATGTCGGGCCTCGACGGATCGCAGAGAATGCTCCGATTCCCGAGCGCCCGCGGACCCCATTCCTCCCGCCCCTGGAACCAACCGATGATCTGCCCCGCCGCCAAGGCCTCGACCGCAGTGCCCAACAGGGCATCCCGGTCCAGTCGCTTGAACGGACGTCCGTTCTTCCTCAGCGCCTCCTCGACCTCCCCGTCCGACCACTCGGTACCCCAGAACGAATGACGGATCTGGCTGGTCCGCGGCAC
Organism: uncultured Myxococcales bacterium; assembly: GCA_964568275.1. Lineage (GTDB taxonomy): Bacteria > Myxococcota_A > Polyangia > DRWM01 > JAAZOP01 > JAAZOP01. The sequence goes on along the minus strand of CAZMRP010000052.1, from coordinate 5,988 downwards.
GCCGTGCTTCGCGTGCAGAACGTACTCCGCTGCGCCGACCGCCGTCCCGTCGTCAGATGCGGCCGGCTGGAAGTGCGCATGATCGGCGTAGCCCTCCGTCAGCATTCGACCGTTGGCCACCGAATTCAGCGCGCACCCGCCGGCCATCACGATGTTGCGCTGGCCCGTCTTGTCGACCAGCGCCTTCACCATGTCCAGGAACACCTCCTCGTACCGGCTCTGCATCGAGAAGGCCATGTCCTGTTCGCGCTCGCCGATGGGCTGCGTCCGCGGACGCGGCCGCCCGAACAACTCCTCGAACTTCGGACCCCATAACGGCGGCAGCGTCACCACGCCGTCCTCGATCGCCTCGAACCCGCCGTCGAAATGCTGGTGGATGAAGTAATCCAAGTCGAGCCGCAGGCCGACCTGCGGATGCCACGCGACGAGCTGTCGCATCGCACGGGAGTAACGGTTTCGGCCGTAGGCCGACAACCCCATCACCTTGTACTCCTCCCCGTACTTGTCGAACCCGAGGAACTGCGTCACCCCCGTGTAGAACACGCCGAGCGAATGCGGCCAGTGGGTCCGGTCCAGGATCCGGATCTCGTTGCCCTCGCATTCCGCCCACATCGTGCACGCGAAGTCGCCGGCCCCGTCGTTCGTGAACGCGCAGCACCGCTCGAACGGTGACCAGAAGAAGGCGCTCGCCACGTGAGCTAGGTGATGCTCGACTTGATGGAACTCCGCACGCACGGCCGAACAGTCGATCCCCAACTCGCTTGCGATCAGATCCCCCGTCGACCGCACCTTCCGGTGGACAGCCAGCCGGCGAGCAGCCATCGAAAGACCGTTTCGCGGATACCGTGCCACGAACGCCGCCTTCGCCGCCAGATTGGCCTTCGGATCGCGGGCCACCGCGATGTCCGTCACGTCGCGGATATCCGCCCCGCCGATCCGCAACACTTCCCGAATCGCTTCCTTCGGGAAGTCCGCACAGTGCTTCTTCCGGTTGATCCGCTCCTCCGCGATGGCGGCGATGATCCCCTTCTCGCCGACCAGGGCGGCCGACGAGTCCCCATGATCCGTGTTGAGACCGAGTACCACGCGTGACATCAAATCCTCTCCTGCTCAGTTCGGTCAGCGGTGGCGCGAGTTGACCACAACCCTCGCTGCGCGCGCAACCAAACCCCGACCGGAAACGCCCCCGTTCGGCCCGTCCGTTGGTTCAACTCCCTTGGCCGTTCACCCGTCATTCGGTTTCCTGACCCGACCCGGCTTCCCGCCGATCTTGCAGGAATCCTCCAACCCGACTAGATCCTCGTCGCCTGGGGAGCGCTCGCCATGAACCCGCATGTGGACGACGGCAACAAGGGAGACGTGAGTCGATACGTCCTCCGCAGCCTGCAGCACTTCCTGGATCTCCTCGTCCTTTCCGCTGGTTATTGGGCCGCGTTCGCCTTCCGGTTCGAATTCGAACTGCGCCTCGGGACGTTCAAGCTCCTGCTGTTCACCTGGCCCTACGTGATTCTCCTGCAGTTTGGAGCACTTTTCGCCCTCGGCGTCCCGAACTTCTCCTGGCGCTACGTCGGCCTCCGCGACGTCTCCCGGATCGGCGCCGCCTTGGTCGGCAGCGCCCTCGTCCTCGTCGCCCTGCGCCTCGTCGGCCCCATCTTCGGCGGCTACTTCAAGTACATCACCATCCCCTTCGGCATCATCGCGATCGACGCGACCTTGTCTTTCCTCGGCGTCATCGGCATCCGCGTCGTTCGACGCCTGATCTCCGAACGCTCGGAACGGCGCGTCAAGGCCGGCGGCATCGAAACCAAACGCACCCTCCTCATCGGCGCTGGCCGCGCCGGCGTCATGGTCGCCAAGGAAGTCGACCAGAACCCCCAGATGGGGATCCAGGTCGTCGGCTTCGTCGATGACGACCCCCTCAAGGTCGGCACCGTCATCCAGGGCCAGAAGGTCGTCGGCGATACCGCCTCCCTCGCCACCATCGCCCAGGAGAAGAAAGCCGACCAGGCCATCATCACCATCGCCTCCGCCTCCGGCGCCGCCATCCGCAAGATCGTCGGCCTCTGCGAGAAGGTCGACCTCCCCGTCAAGATCATCCCCGGCATCTACGAAATCCTCCAGGGCAAGGTCGGCATCACCCGCATCCGAGAAGTCACCATCGAAGACCTCCTTGGCCGCGAAGCCGTCGAGCTCGACCTCGATGCCATCGGTGGGTTCCTCCGCGGCAAACGCGTCCTCGTCACCGGCGCCGGCGGCTCCATCGGCTCCGAACTCTGCCGCCAGGTCGCCAAGTTCCAGCCCGAAACCATCGTCCTCCTCGAACAGGCCGAAAACGCCCTGTTCGAGATCGACTCCGAGTTCCGCCGCGAGTTGCCCGACATCGACGCCGTCCCCGTAATCGGCGACATCTGCGACTCCCACCGCGTCGACATGGTCTTTAGCCGGTTCCGCCCCCAGATCGTCTTCCACGCCGCCGCTCACAAGCACGTCCCCATGATGGAGTGGAACCCCGGCGAAGCCCTGAAGAACAACGTCTTCGGCACCAAGAAGGTCGCCGATGCCGCCGACCGCTACGGCGTCGAAGCCTTCGTCATGATTTCTACCGACAAGGCCGTCAACCCGACGTCCGTCATGGGCGCCAGCAAACGGGTCGCCGAGATCTACATCAAGTCCCTCGCCGCCCGCTCCAAGACCAAGTTCGTCGCCGTCCGCTTCGGCAACGTCCTCGGCTCCGCCGGCTCCGTCATCCCCACCTTCAAGGAGCAGATCCGCCGCGGCGGCCCCGTCACCGTCACCCACCCCGACATGCGCCGCTACTTCATGACCATCCCCGAGGCCTGTCAGCTCGTCATGGAGTCGGCCACCATCGGCAAGGGCGGCGAGATCTTCGTCCTCGACATGGGCGAGCCGGTCAAGATCGCCGACCTCGCCCGCGACCTCATCCGCCTCTCCGGCTTCACCGAGGAAGATATCCGGATCGAGTGCACCGGCGTCCGCCCCGGCGAGAAGCTCTTCGAAGAGCTGTCCACCAAGGGCGAGCACATGTCCCGCACCCGCCACCCGAAGATCTTCATCGGCACCTTCGCCGAGTTCTCGCCCGAGCAGGTCAGCCAGGCCCTCGACTTGATCGCCGGCGTCACCGATTCCTCGTCACGTGAGGAAGTCGCCGCCGCCATCCGCACCATCGTCCCCGAAATGTCCGACCCCGACGCGCCGCTCCCCGCCCCGGAAGCCGGCGAACGCCGGCCGGAAGACACCGTCCACTAGACCAGCCCCTCCAAATCCATCTTGTACCGGACGTTCGCCGCGGCCACGAGCACCCGGTCGCGCAGGTCGTCCGCCAGCCACACCGTCAACCCGTAGTGCGGCCACCTCTTCCCAAGCCACTCGGCGCGCTCCAGGAACACTTCCGGCGCCGCCAACGCCCGCACCACCCCCCGCCGTGACCACGGCGTCCGTGCCAGGCACGCCGCCCTGAGCCCCTCCGCCGTAGCCGCTCCCCCCACCTCCCGCACCAGACCCAACACCAACGCACACGCCCCGGCCGCCCCGGACCCGGCCGCACGGTCCGCCAGCGCCGACGCCGCGCTCCCCGCCCCGGACTGCTCGAGCAGCAACCTCAAGTCCAGCAGCCACTTCAACGATAGCTGGTAGGCGTGGTTCGCCGCGTGCAGCACGAGGCCGTGGAACTCCACGTCCGGCCGCAGCGCGAACTCCCGCGAACCCTGCCCCCCTCCCACCCGGCGCGCCTCCTCCCACAACCACGAAGGCCGCCGCCGCAACCCGAACGCCGACGACAACCGCCAGTGCACCTCGATGTGGAACGCGATAGGGGAGGGCGCATCGTACGAATGATGGTGAGCGTACCGCCCCTGCCGCCGCCACATACCCGGCTCCTCCCCCCGATACCCCACCGCCCGCAACGCCCCGTCCGCCCGGTCGACGTCCTCCTCCCGCACCAGCACGTCCAGGTCCGAGAGCTGCCGCGTCCCCGGGTCCGGATACAACGTCTCCAACAGCCGGATCCCCTTGAGCGGAATGTGATCGACCCCCGCCGCCGACAACACCCCGGACAGCCGCTCGTAGGCCGACAACGCCAGGATCCCGTGCGCCGTATTTGCCGAATGCGTGATCCGCAGCGGCGCCGACAGGTCGTCCGGCAGCCGGACGCCGGCATCACGGTACACCTTGTGCGCCCACCCCCCGAGCCCGTGTCTTCGTAGCAGCGCCTGCAGCTCGGCTCGCCCCGCCTCGTCCAGCCGCAACACCTCGTCCAACGGATAGTCCGCGTCCGGAACCGGCCGCACCAGCGCCAGCAACGCGCGCTGCGGCCCCGTCAGCCGGCCCCACGCCAGCTTCCTCACCCCCTCAAGCACCTCGCGCCACCCACCCATCCCCCTCACCCTACCACGCCCGACGTCGTCGTAGTCGTCGTCGTCGTCGCCCGCCCTGTCCGAGGCTCCCCCGGAGCCGAGGACCCTGAGCTTGCCGAAGGGTCGTCGGGGGCCCGAAGCTCGGCCTCTCACTCCCAACGTTGTCGTGGTCGCCCGCCCTGCCTGCCCCGAGCGCAGCCGAGGGGCCCACCTTCTCCCCCGTACCAACTTCGACGATGTCGTCCGTTGGTGCGGACCATCTTACGATAGCTCAAAGATTGGTCTTGAACCTCGGTTGCCATTGCGTCAGGATATCACTGTGGAAAGAATCTACGACAACGTCATCCGGCAACATCTGCTCGAAAACCGTCAGATCGCCATGATCACCGGTCCCCGCCAAGCCGGAAAAACTACCTCCGCCCGCCAGGGCGCCGGCGACCACCTCTACCGCTCCTGGGACAACCAGCCCGATCGCCTCGCCATCACCCGCGGCCCCGACGCCTTCGCCCAATCCCTCAACCTCGATCTCCTCTCCCCCTCCCCACGCCACGTCGTCCTCGACGAGGTCCACAAATACCGCTCGTGGCGAGACTTCCTCAAAGGCTTCTTCGACGTCTACGCCGACCGCACCAGACTCGTCGTCACCGGCAGCGCCCGCCTCGGCTTCTTCCGCCGCGGCGGCGACAGCCTCATGGGCCGCTACTTCCTCTACCGCCTCCACCCCCTCTCCGTCGCCGAACTGCTCGCCACCTCGCCGATCAAACAACCCCTGCGACCTCCCGCCCGCCTCGATCGCACCTCCTTCGATCTCCTCCTTCGCCTCGGCGGCTACCCCGAACCCTTCCTCAAAGGCTCCGACCAGTTCTACCGACGCTGGCGCCGCCTCCGCTCCGAACTCCTCTTCCGCGGCGACCTCCGCGACCTCACCCGCATCCAGGAGGCCGGACAGGTCGAAACCCTCGGCCTCCTCCTCGCCGCTCGAGCCGGTCAGACCATCAACCTCTCCAACCTCGCCCGCGACGTCAACGTCGCCGTCGATACCGTCCGCCGCTGGCTCGCCGCCCTCGAGGCCCTCTTCTACTGCTTCACCCTCCGGCCCTGGGCCCGCAACATCCCAAAGACCCTGCGCAAGCAACCCAAGGTCTACCTCTGGGACTGGAGCCTCGTCGCCGACCCCGGCGCCCGCCTCGAAAACCTCACCGCCTCCCACCTCCTCAAAGCCGTCCACTTCTGGACCGACCTCGGCCTCGGCACCTTCGACCTCTACTACCTCCGCGACAAACTCCAACGCGAAGTCGACTTCCTCGTCACCCGCGACAGCAACCCCTGGTTCCTCGTCGAAACCAAGGCCTCCGGCAACCGTCCCCCAACCCCCTCCCTCGAACTCTTCCAACGCCTCACCGGCGCCGCCCACGCCCTCCAGGTCGCCTTCGACCTCGACTACGTCGACGCCGACTGCTTCTCCCCAAGAACGCCCACCGTCGTCCCCGCCCCCACCTTCCTCTCCCAACTCGTCTGATTCCCCCCCCCCCACGCCCTCGTATTCCTACTCGTAGTCGTCGTCGGAGATCCTACACTCCGAGCCCCCCCCCCACCCGGGTACTTGCCGTCGGCC
>CAZMRP010000051.1:0-14372 GCA_964568275.1 uncultured Myxococcales bacterium | reverse complement strand
CCCGGCCGCCCTGCAGGCCCAGGAGCAGGCCGAAGGCCGGCGCGCCGGCTGCGCCCCCGCGGAGCTGCGCGCCGCCGGCGTCGGCGGCATCCGCCGCCGGGAGCTCGACGACCTGTGCGACGAGCTGGCCGAGCTGTGGCACGACCGCGGCGTGCGCTACTTCTACTTCGTCGACGAGCATCTGCTGCCCGCCGACCGCGCCGAGGCGCTGGCGCTGCTCGACCGCTGGCGGGTCGGCCTGGCCCGTCGTCGCATCGGCCGCTTCGGCTTCGGCATGATGTCCCGTGCCGACCTGCTGCACCCCGACGTCGTCCGCTCCGCTTCGGAGCTGGGCCTCGTGCGCTGTTTCGTCGGCGTCGAGCTGGCCTCGCGCACGGAGCTGCGCCGCTTCGGACGCAGCTCGGGCGTGGCCGAGGGCGCCGCCGCCGTCGCGCGGCTGGCCGCCCGCGGTATCGCGACCGTCGCCAACCTGATGCTGGTCCACCCGGATTCGACCCCCGACACCATCGCCGGCGGCCTCGAGTTCCTCGCCGGGCTGCGCGGCGGCGTGTTCGAGGCGACCCAGATGATGCCGTACCACGGCACGCGGCTGCAGGAACGGCTGGCCCGCGAGGGACGCCTGGTCGGCAACCCGCTGCGCTGGGGCTGCACCTTCCCGGACCCGACCGTCGCGCGTTTCTCCGAGGTCTTCGCGCGCCTGCGCGGCGAGTCGTTCGGCAACTACAGCCTCGCCTTCCGCGTCCACGACGTCGCCCTGGCCCTGGCGCTCGTCCGCCGGGTCCGCCCCGAAGTCGCGCTCGGCGACCTCGGGGCGCGCTGCGACGCCCTGGCCGCCGCGGCCAACCAGCTGCGGGTCGAAGCCCTGCGCCGCGGGCTCGCGCTCGCCGTCGCCGGCGGTGGCTTCGACGCCGCCGCCGAACTGGTCGCCCGGAGCGCCGTCGAGGTCGACCGTGCCTGCGGCGCCGTCGACGAGCTGGCCGAGGCGCTCCAGGTCCGCCTGCGCCGCCCGGGCCGCCTGTTCTCGCCGATGCGCACCGCCGCCGCCTCGGCCCTCGTGTTCTGTCTCGCCACCGCCCCCGTCGGCTGCTCGTCGGGAACCTCCCGCGGCGGCGGCTCGCCGGTCGTCGCCGAGCTTCCGCCGGTGGACGTCGGGCCCGGCGCCGCCGACGGACCGTCCCGACCGTCGCCGTCCGGGGCGGATTCGCCGTCCGGCGACGAGTTGCCCGAGACCGTCGCCGGCGAGCCGGTCGCGGACTGTACCGGCCGGACCGTCGAGCAGGCCGAGCTGGCCGCGCGGGTCCGCCTCGACGCGCTCGACCTCGGCCGCGAAGGTTGCCCGAGCCTTCGGGTCCGCTTCTGGGCCGACGGCGCCCCGTCGATCGGTCGCGGCTGGGTCGGCAGCGTCGGCCCCTGCGAGGAGTCGGGCGACGACCGCGAGACGCTCGTGCGCGCCGCCTTCGCCGACGGCGATTGGCGTTGCCTCGCGGGCCGCGAGCTCGAGCGGCAGGGTCGCGAAGGCCCCGAGTACGAGCGGCTGGCCTCCCGGATCGAGGAACGCTGCGGCGGCTACTCGTCCCCCGTCCACTCCGGCGACATCGTGATCGTCGTCGGCGACGGCGGCACGGTGGCCGACGTGCGTTCCTCCCGCGGCCACGCCGATGGGCAGAACGAGACCCTGCGGTGCATTCGACGGGCCCTGCGCGACCTCGCCTTCCCCTGCCTCGCCGGCCGCCGCGTCTGCCCCGACTGGATCATCGTCGAGTGACCCGGCCGCCGCCCCGCCGCCGGAGGCGGGAGCCGGGCTCGCCGCTCACGGTTGCCCGAAGGCCGCGGACGGGGCATCCTTGATGGTGTCGAGTGCGGCCCGTCGCCGCCCGGGAGGAGACGACGATGCATCACGCCCGCACGCTTCGCACCCTGGGACTCGCGCTGCCGCTGCTCGCCGCCGCCGCCTGCGGCTCCGTGGTCTCGGAACAGACCGACGCCTCGGACGACGCCGGGGACGGCGACGGCGACGGCGGCTGGGACGGCGACACCGGGAGGGAGGACGCCGTTCCGGACGACGACGGCGTGACCGAGGTTCCCGCCACGTGCGGCAACGGCGTCGTCGAGCCGCCCGAGGAGTGCGATGACCGCAACACCGTCGCCGGCGACGGCTGCGAGAACGACTGCACCTGGACCTGCGAGGAGCACGAGGATTGCGCCGACGGCCTGCCCTGCAACGGCGAGGAACAATGCAACACCGAGACCCACGCCTGCGAGCCGGGTCTGGCCCCGGCCGACGGCACCGAGTGCACCACCCTGAGCGGCGGCCCCGGCGTCTGCCGCTCCGGAAGCTGCGCCCCCGCGTCGTGCGGCAACGGCAGTGTCGAGGGCGACGAGGAGTGCGACGACGGCAACACCGACGACACCGACGCCTGCCTCACCGACTGCCGGAACGCCTTCTGCGGCGACGGCTTCATCCGGAGCGGCGTCGAGGAATGCGACACCGAAGGCGCGCCCTGCACCACGACCTGCGAGTCCACCGGCAACCGGGCGTGCCTGGACGGCTGCGAGCTGTCGGACGTCTGCTCCCCGCCCGCCGAGGTGTGCAACGGCCTTGACGACGACTGCATCGACGGCTGCGACAACGGGTTCGCCTGCTGCGCCGGAACCACCGTCTTCGGCAGCGAAGCCGATACGCGCTGCCCCTGGAGCGCGCCGTGCGGCTCCGCCTGCACCATCGGGACGTGGGACTTCGGTCCCCCCCCCGGCAACGACGCCTGCGCCGGCGCCACCGAAATCCGGCTCACCGACGGCCACGCCAGCTACACCGGATCGACCTGCGCGGCCACGGACGACTACACCCCTGCCTTCGAGTGCGTTGGGGTCTCCGCGGCTCCGGACGTCGTGTTCCAACTCGTCCTGGCCGGTCCGAAGCTCGTCCGCCTGTCGACGAGCGGGAGCGCGTTCGACACCGTGCTATCGATCAGCCGCGGTACCGGCTCGTCCTGCCCCGGCACCCCCGTGGCCTGCAACGACGACTCGCCGGACGCGGACGATGCGGGCGGGTCCGAACTGGAGCTGAACCTCCTGGCCGGCACCTACTACGTCACGCTGGACGGCGCCGCCGGCGCCCGCGGCGACTACGTCCTCGAGGTCGTCGCCGTGGACGTGCCGGTCAACGACGAGTGCTCCAACGCGCGCGCGTTGACGCCCGATGCCGCCGTGCGGTTCGAGGACGGCACGACCCTCGGCGCCACCGACGACCTCGCCCGCTGCGGCACGGGCGGTTCGGTGGGCGCGGGTCCCGACGTCTGGTTCCGGATCCCCCTCGGGACGGGCGCGCACTTCGTCTACCTCGACCTGCTCGACGGCCGGTCCTGGGCCGGCGTGCTGCGCATCTACGACGCGTGTCCGGCCGCCGCCGGAACCCTGCCCAGGTCCTGCGAAGCCGCCGGAGCCTGCGGTGCCCCGCGCCCCAAGTGGCTCGGCCCGGTGGGCACGAACGACACCACCTCGCGCACCCTCTACGTCGCCGTCGACGGCGTCGCCGCGACGGACCAGGGGCTGTTCCGCCTGCGCTACCAGGTTGCGCCATCGACCTGCGCCTCGGCCCTCGAGATCCGCGCCGTGGGCGCCGTCGACGGACTGCTCGACCCGTCCGCGGCCCTGACCCAGGGAACCTGCGGTGGTCTCGGCCCCGAGCAGATGTACGTCTTCGCGCCGTGCCCCGGCACGGCCGTCTCCGCCTCCACCTGCTTCGCCGAAACCCGGTTCAACTCCGTCCTCTACCTCCGCACCGGCGGCTGCGGCGTCGGTGTCGGCTCGGCCGTGCAGCTCGCCTGCAACACTCTTCCGGGGGACTGCGGCTTCACGAACGGTACGTCGATCGCCATCGGCGGCGCCGCCGTCCAAGCAGGCCTTCACTTCCTGTTCGTGGACTCCGATTCCGCCGTGGCCGCCGATGGCAACTTCCGCCTCTACGTCGAGCCCTAGTCCGGCGTGCCATTCCGAGCCAATCCGTCCGCGCCGCGGGTCGTGACTGCTGCACGAGCTGTCCGGGTCGGCCGGTGCGGAATCGTTGCTGATTTTCCTGTCCACAGGGGAGACCCCGGGGCTGGTACGGGTTGTGCTCGAAGCGACCCCGGCGGAGGTGTCTGATGCGTCCCGCGAACCCCTTGCTCCTCGTCTTGTGCCTCGCCGGTCCCGGCACCGGCTGCTTCCTGTCGTACGCCGAACGGGCCGAGTCGGACGCGTCTCCGGATGCGGGCGCCGACCGCGGGTCCGGCACGGATGCCGCCCCCGACGTTCCGGCCGATGCCCCGCCCGATGCGCCGGCCGATGTTCCCGAGGCGGTCGTCCGCTGCCTGTACGAACCGTTCGGCGAGCGGTTCGTCGGGTCCGCCGACCACGAGACCGACGCGCCGCGGCTGTTTCCCAGCGGCGCCGACGTCGGCGTGGTGATGTTCCACTCCGGCGGCTCGATGTGGGAGCACTCCTACGTCGGCATGACGACCGTCGCCGGCGACCTGTCGTCGCACACCCCCGCGCTCCGCATCGGCGAGGAGTCGCACGGCTGGGGCGAGGTGGCCTTCGCGGGCGACACCTTCGGCCTGTGCTGGCACGCCGACCCGCGCTTCGAAAGCTCGACCTACTTCCGCCGCCACGCGCTCGACGGAACCCCCGTCACCACCTGGAGCCCGTTCGACCCCGACGGCGAGGCGTGTCTCGGGCTGCTCCACGGCGACGACCGCTTCGCCGTCGCCTGGCGCCACTGGAACCGCGACACCGACCCCGCCACGCTCGCCTCGCGCGTCGGCGTGCTCGACGCCTCCGGCAACCTCGTCGCCACCCCGGTCGACCTCGGCGTCGGCGAGTACCCCGGTCGCACGCCGACCTTCACCTGGGACGGCTCGCGGATCCTGGTGACGTTCCCCGCCGAGGGCGGGCTCGGCGTCTGGCGGCTGGGCACCGACGGCGCGCTGGCGCCCGCGACCACGGTCCGCGCGCCCGGCGCGGTCCACGGCGAGTTGTCGTGGGACGGCGACCGCGCCGCCGCCGTCTGGCTGGCCGGCGGCGAGGACCGCCGGCACCGCGGCCTGTTCCTGCGGGTGCTCGACGCCGGCCTCGCGCCGCTCGGCGACGAGCTGGTCGTCGAGCCCGATGGCGCCGGCGCGGCGCAGCCCGAGCTGGTCCGCGTGCCCGACGGCTGGGTCCTGCTCTGGCATCGCGGCTACCATCCCGACGAGCAGGTCGCGATGTTCCTGCACCTCGATCGCCTCGGCCGGCCGCTCGAGCCCCGCCGCACCCTGTTCGTCGGCGTCAACTCCGGCTACGGCGGCCCCGTCGGCCTCGAGCGTCACGGCGACGTCTACGTCGGCCTGTCGCGCTACCCGGACGGCGCCTGGCTCGAGCAGGTCCATCTGCTGCGCTTCGACTGCACGCCGGGCGAGCGGGACGTCTGCGCCCCGCAGGACGCCGCCACCCCCGTGATCTGCGACGACGGGCGGTCGCTCGGCTGGGCCTGGAACGGCCGCGCGTGCGTCGAGCTGCTCGCCTGCGACACCGACTGCGTCGGCGCCGACTGCACGCGGCTCGCCCGCTCCGAATGGGACTGCCTCTCCGACCGGCAATGGTGCCCGTAGGCGGCCGCGGCGTCCCCGGCGCCGTTGGACTTCCCGCGCGGCGTGCGGTATCCGTGGCCGAGCAGCGGGCGGCGCGTCGCCTCGACGCTGCGGGGAGGCCCCGATGATCCTGCTCGACCCGAACCACTACCCCTCCGACCGGCTCGACCCGTCGTCCACGGAGCTGATGCGCAAGACGATCGGCTTCTTCGAGGACAAGGGGAAGCGCCGGATGAAGCAGGACGACCGGGAACGCGTCTGGTACGCGGACTTCCTGGCGTTCGTGAAGCGCGAGCGGGCCTTCGCCCGCCTGCTCACCCCGGCCGCCTACGGCAACGGCAACCCGGACTACCGCTGGGACACCTGGCGCAACTGCGAGTTCAACGAGATCACCGCGTTCTACGCGCTGCACTACTGGTACACCTGGCAGGTGTCGATCCTCGGCCTCGGCCCGCTGTGGATGAGCGGCAACGAGGCGATCAAGCGCCGGACCGCGGCGCTGCTGGAGGAGGGCGGCATCTTCGCCTTCGGCCTCAGCGAGCGGGAGCACGGCGCCGACCTCTACTCGACCGAGATGCGCCTCGCACCCAAGGGCGACGGCAGCTGGCTCGCCAACGGCTCGAAGTACTACATCGGCAACGCCAACGAGGCCGCGCTGGTGTCGACCTTCGGCAAGTTCGCCGACACCGGCGAGTTCGTGTTCTTCGCCGTCGGCTCCCGGGGGAAGTGGTTCGAGCTGGTCAAGAACGTGGTCAACGTGCAGTCCTACGTCGCCGAGTTCGCCCTGCACGACTACCCGATCGCCGAGTCCGACATCCTCGCGGTCGGCCCGGCGGCCTGGGACGCCGCGCTCAACACCGTCAACGTCGGCAAGTTCAACCTCGGCTGGGCCTCCATCGGCATCTGCACCCACGCGTTCTACGAGGCGATCCACCACGCCGCGCATCGCGTGCTGTACGGCAAGCACGTCACCGACTTCCCCCACGTCCGCCGGCTGCTCACCGACGCCTACTGCCGCCTCGCGGCGATGAAGCTGTTCGCCCGCCGCGCCTCGGACTACATGCGCGCCGCCTCCGCCGAGGACCGGCGCTACCTGCTGTTCAACCCGCTGGTCAAGATGAAGGTCACCACCCAGGGCGAGGAGGTGATCGACCTGCTGTGGGACGTGATCGCCGCCAAGGGCTTCGAGCGCGACACGTACTTCGAGATGGCGACGCGCGACATCCGCGCGCTGCCGAAGCTCGAGGGCACCGTGCACGTCAACATGGCGCTGGTCGTGAAGTTCCTGCGCAGCTACTTCTTCGAGCCGGCCGAGTTCCCCGAGTTGCCGCCGGTCACCGCCCCGGCCGACGACTCGTTCCTGTTCGCCCAGGGCCCCGCCAAGGGGCTGGGCAAGATCCGGTTCCACGACTTCCGCCGCGCCTACGCCGGCGTCCAGCTGCCCAACGTCGAGGTCTTCAAGCGGCAGCTCGAGGTGTTCCAGGAGTTCCTGCTCGCCTCCGCCGGCGACCCCGCCGCCGCCGCCGTGCAGGCCAAGGACATCGACTTCCTGCTCTCCCTCGGCGAGCTGTTCACGCTGGTGGTCTACGGACAGCTCGTGATCGAGTACCGCAACCTGCACCGCGACGAGGTTCCCGACGAGCTGCTCGACCGGATCTTCGACTTCATGGTGCGCGACGTCGCGAAGTTCGCGCTGCAGCTCCACGGCAAGCCGTCGGCCACCGCGGCGCAGCAGGCGCTCTGCCTGCGGATGCTCGCCCGGCCGGTGACCGACCCCGCCGTCGAGGAGCGCGTCTGGACCGGGCACGTGCACGCGCTGCGCGACGCCTACCGCATGCGGGACTAGGGGACGGGAACGCGCCGCGGTCCGTCGCGGCGGGCTACGGGGCGACCCACAGGCCGTCTTCGACCTTGAGCAGCTTGTCGTCGAGCAGGACGCGGCGGCCGCAGCCCCCCGGCCGGAAGTCGACCACGATGTCGAAGTGCTGGGCCGAGCGGTTGATCACGCCGGCCTGCGCGAACTCCGCGAGCCGCCGCTTCCCCTCCGCGCTCTGCGGGTCCTCGACGTAGCTCGTCTCGTAGCTGTCGCCGATCGCGATGTGCAGCGTCCCGCCCACCTTCTCGACGAACAGCGGGTGCTTGAGCACCTTCTCCAGGCCGGGGTTCATCCCCAACGCCACCTCGCCCAGCCGGTGCGAGCCCTCGTCGGTCTCGATCACCGCCGCGAGCTGCTCCTGGCCCCGCTCCGCCGAGTACTTCGTGATCCGACCGCCCTCGAACTTGAGCGTGATCCCCTGGACCTCGTGGCCGCCGCGGTGCACCGGCAGGTCCACGTAGATCTCCCCCTCGACGCTCCGCGCGTCGGGGCTCGTGAAGATCTCGCCGTCCGGGAAGTTGCGCAGCCCGTAGCACATCGTGATCAGCCGCTGCTCGATGCTCATCGTCAGCCGCAGGTCCCGCCGCTCGCGCGGATGGTACGTCTCGATCGTGATCCGCTTCGCCGCCGCGAAGTGCGGGTGCAGCCGCTCCTCGGCCGCCCGCAGCGGCCGCGGGTCGGTGGTCGACGCCTTGACGATGAATTGGGCGTAGCTGTCGAGGTCCATCCCCTCCATCGTCGCGAAGCCCGGCGTGGGGTAGAGCGTCAGCACCCAGGGCTTCGAGAGCCGCGTGCTCGCGTACGGACGGTCCGCCGTGGCCAGCGCCCGCGTCTGCTCCACGCTCAGCTCGCTGTACTGCCCCGGGTCCTCCGCCCCCGTCACCTCGACGTACTTGGTCATCGACTCGTAGCGCGCCCGGTGCCACTCGGGCGCCCGCCCGAGCTGCTCCGGCTTGCCCCAACGCCCCATCGTCGCCGACCAGATCTTCCCGCGCTCGTTGTTCGGCGGGACCAGCAGCACGTCGGGAATCGCCCCCGCCTGGATCACCCGCCGCTCGAGGACCGCCATCAGCGGCCAGCAGATCCGCTCGCCCTTGATCATCACCCGGTCCTCCGGCGTGATGCCCGACAGGGAATGGTCGAGCAGGAACGCGGCCCAGGTTTCCAGGTCCTTGGGATCGATGTTCGCCTGTTGCATCCGGAGACCCTCTTCCTCGATCGGGGCGAATCCTCGAGCCGCCCCGGAGCGGCCTGCCGGGCCGTCGGTCCGGCCCGTCGTCACCCGCGGACGGGAGGTTGCCCCGTCCCACCCGTCCCCGTCAAGGGGAGACGCCCGCGGACAGGGGAGACGCCCGCGGCGCACGGGCGATCGTTGCCCGCGCTGCTGCGCGCCCGGCGCCCTCGGCCGCGGTGCGGTTGACCGGGGCGGCATGCTCGGCATCCTCGGGACGCCGAGCGCGCGGGTCGAGCGGATGCACCGGGCGGGGCCGGCGGCAACCGTCGGCCCGGTCCGCCGCTTCTTCCTCCGCACGCCGCTCCGGGTCTGTCTAACCTCTCTGCTGCCGCCGTCGGACCAGGACCGCCGCCGCGAGCAACGCCCAGGCGACTCCGGCCGGCCAGCCCGTCCGGCCCGGCACCGCGCACCCGCAGCCCGAATCGCCCGCGTCGTCCTCGCCGCCGTCGACGTCCGCGCCGTCCAGTTCCGCGTCGCCGTCCAACTCCACGTCGGTGTCGGCGTCCGCATCGGCGTCGGCGTCGGCATCCGCATCGGCGTCGGCCGCGCCCGCGCAGGCGTCGCCGACGGTGTCGCCATCCGTGTCGAGCTGGTCCGCGTTCGGGTCGTCGGGACAGTTGTCGCAGACGTCGCCGACGGTGTCGCCGTCGCCGTCGTCCTGCGTGGTGTTGTCGTCGTCGGGACAGTTGTCGCAGACGTCGCCGATGGCGTCGCCGTCGGCGTCGTCCTGCTCGGCGTTGCCGTCGAGCGGGCAGTTGTCGCAGGCGTCGCCGACGGTGTCGCCGTCGCCGTCGCCCTGCGTGGTGTTGTCGTCGTCGGGACAGTTGTCGCAGACGTCGCCGATGGCGTCGCCGTCGGTGTCCTCCTGGCCGGCGTTGTCGTCGAGCGGGCAGTTGTCGCAGGCGTCGCCGACGCCGTCGCCGTCGCCGTCCTCCTGGTCCGGGTTCGGCGTCTCGATGCAGTTGTCCAGCGCGTCGGGGAGCCCGTCGCCGTCCGTGTCCGTCTCGTCGTCCGCGTTGGTCAGCTCCACCTCCTCCGTGGCCAGCGCCGCGTAGTCGGCGTCGGCCGAGTCGGGGTCGAAGCGCACGAGGTACGTGACGCTGCCGTCGGGCTCGGCGTCGTCCACGCCCGTCACCGTCACCACCTGCGCCGTGTCCCAGTCCGTCGCCGTGAAGGTCAGCGTCGCCGGGGACACCGTGCCCTCGCCGGTGTCCGAGCTCTCCACCGTCACGGTCACGTCCGCCGTGGGCGGGGTCGCGAGCGTCACCTCGAGGGTCGCCGTGCCGCCGGCCTCCGTCGTCGTGAGCGGCGTCGTCGCCGTCACCACCAGCCCGGGCAGCTCGAACGTCGCCGCGACGTCCACCGCCGCGTCCATCGTCACCGTGCACGGGTCGGTGCCCGTGCAGGAGGCCCCGGCCCAGCCCACGAACACCGAGCCGCCGTCGGCCAGCGCCGTCAGCGTGACGCTCGTCCCGGGGTCGAACTCGGCGGAACAGGCGGTTCCGCAGTCGATCCCGGCGGGCGCCGACGTCACCGCGCCGGTGCCCCCGCCGGCGAGCGTCACGGTCAGGGTCTGCAGGGCCAGCGTGCGCGCCACGACGGCAGCACCGCGCCCCGTGCCGTGCAGGCCGCCGTCGGCCACCGCCACGATGCTGTAGTCGGTGTCCGGCGCGAGTCCCGCGACGGTCGCCGTGAACGTTCCCGGGCCCACCAGCCCGCCGGCGAGGACCGAGCCGCTCCCGGCCGCGCTGGTCCACTCGAACGACACCGACACGTCCTCCGCCGTGCCCAACGCGTCCAGCGTCCCCAGCAGCGTCATCCCGCGCGCGCCGATGCCCGTCGGCGTGCCCGTGGTCACCGTCGGGGCCGTCGGCGCCGGCGTCGTGAAGCTCAACTCCGCGCCGTACGCCGTGCCGTGCGCGCCGCCGTCCGCGCGCGCCCGGTAGTAGTAGGTCGTGCTCGGGTCGAGCGCCCCGGCGCCGATGGAGAAGGTCCCCGCCACCGCCATCGTCAGCGGCGACGTGGATCGTGTGTACGTCCCCGCGGTCGTCCCGAGCTGGAACGAAACGTCGACCGTCGTCGCGGTGCCCAGCGCCGCAAGGTTGCCCTGCAGCGTGGCCGCGGTGGGCCCGCCGGCCGTGGCCGAGGTGGTACTCACCGTCGGCGCCGCGATCGTCGTCGTGAAGCTCAGCACGCCGCCCGTCACCGTGCTCGTCCCGTCGGCCACCGCCCGGAAATGGTAGGTCGTGCCCGGCAGCAGGTCGGCCACCGGCGCCGAGAACGCCCCGGTCGCCGTGCGCGCCGCCGGCGTCGTGTGCATCGTCAGCGCCGTCGGCGACCGCCCGTAGTCGAAGGAGACGTCCACCGAGGAGGAGGTGCCGAGCGACGTCAGGTTGCCGTTGAGCGCGGCCGTCGTGGCCGCCACCGCCGTCGCCGCCACGGTCGCCACCGCCGGCGGCGCTTGCGCCGTGAACGACAGCTCCGCACCGAAACACTCGTTCGTCGGCAGCGGACAGTGCGTGCTGCGGACCCGCGCCACGTAGTAGTAGGTGGTTCCCGGCGTCAACCCGCCCGCGGTGGCGTCGAAGGTGCTGCCCGGCACGAAGATGCTCACGCCGCCGATCGTGCGCGTGTAGACGCCCGGCGACGTGCCGAGGCGGAAGTCGGCGGCCACGGGCCCGGGGCTCGACCCCCGGTCGACCAGCCGGCCGTGGAGCGTCGCGCTCGTCTCCCCGATCGCCGTGGCCGGCAGCGTCTCCACCGTCGGCGCCGTCGTGTCCGCCCGGAAACTCAGCTCGCTTCCCGCCACGACGCCCGACGCGTCCCGCGCCTCGAACCGGAAGTAGTACGTCGTCATCCCCGTCAACCCGGTCAGCCCGTGCTCGAACAGCCCCGTCGCCGTCCGCGCGGTCCAGGTCGAGGACCAGGTGTACGCCCCGGACGAGAGCCCCCAGACGAATCGCGTCTCGGCCGAGCCCGTCACCCCCAGCGACGTCAGCTCGCCGTTGAGGATCGCCGTCGTCGTGGAGATCGCCGTCGCCGGCAGCGTCGTCGCCCCCAGCGTGACCACCGTCACCGTCGCCGTGTAGCCGGTGTAGCCGCCGTCCTGGTCGCGCACGCGCCCCTGCACCGTGCGGGTCCCCGACGCGAAACCGGGACACGAACGGCTCGGCGTGGACGACCAGGTCGACCACCCACCGCCGTCGCCGCACGCGAACTGGTACGTGAACCCCGCCGCCACGTCCGCCGGCGACGGGTCGGTGGGCGACGAGATCGAGACCGTGAACGACGTCGCGGGCGCCACCGCCGCCGGCGCGTTGAACGTCCCCGTCGGCGCCACGTTGTTCACCGTCAGCGTCACCGTGCCCGTGACCGTCTCGCCGTTCTCGAGCAGCGTCAGCCCCACGCTCCGACTGCCGCTGTCGGGACACCGCACCGTCGGCCGCACCAGCGTGCTGGCCGACAGCCAGGTCGCGCCGGACTGGAACAGGCAGCCCGAGCTGCCGGCGCTCCAGGTGATGCCGGAAGACCCGTCCGGGAAGCACGGATTGGCGCCCTCCAGGTCGACTTGCGAACCCTCGTCCAGCACGTACGGCCCGCCGTCCTCCACCACGGGGAGCCACTTCACCGACGAGATCCGGTCGTTCCACCCGCTGTACGACGTGCTGCCCAGCGTGAACGAATTCAGGTCCGCGATGGAGCGCACCGCGCCCGTCCCCGTCAGGTCCAGCGTCCCCTCGCTCAGGCCCCACGAGTAGGCCCCGTAGACCCGCACCGTCTGGCCCGCCGGCAGGTTCCACCGGATCGAAGTGATCCGGTCGTTGAACCCCTCGTGCCGATCGATGTGGTCCCAGTCCTCCAGCGCCCGGTCGAGCACGTCGAAGACCACGTGGTCGCCGTTGCCGGTCCAGCCGTTGTCGTTGTCGTAGAAATCGACCCACCCGCCGCAACGCGCCGCGTCCACCGTGCCGGCCGCGTTGCCGTCCACGCTCCGCAGCTCCGCCAGGTTCACCGAACCGCCCGGACCGTCGTTGTCGTGCTCCCCCGCGTAGAACAGCAGGTCCCCGTCGGCGTTGACGTAGACGCCGCCCGCCGCGTCGAGGTTCCCCATCGCCGGATTCGTCAGCCGCACCTGCTTCTCCGCCACGAACGCCAGACCCATGTCGCTGCCCGAACGCGATACGGAGTAGAGCCGCATCCGGTCGACACCGTCGTTCTCCTGCTGCGCCCCGAGCATGTACAGGTTGCCGTTCGTCTGCCGCACGAAGTTCATCGATTGCCACTCGGCCCACTTCGACGGGTCGCTCAACTCCGACTTGTTCCACACGTCGAGCCGCGTCAGGGCCAGCGTCGGGTCGGCGAGCGAGGTCGTCGTCGTCTCCAGGAACCACACCCCGTCCCCGCCCTCGATGGCGCTGGCGCCGAGGATGAACAGGTAGCGGCCCGAGGTGGCGCGGATCACCCCCAGCACCCCGAGGTGCGGGAAGGGATACGACGAGACGCCGACCTGGTAGCTCGTCAGCTGTCGCAGGTAGCGCGGTCGGCTCGGGTCCGCCAGGTCGACCAGCATGATCGCCCCGCCGCCCAGGTCCGTCGCACACTCGTCCGTCGCCGGGTCGTACCCGCCGCACTGCCGCTCCACCGGCACCGCCAGGATCCCGTCCACGATCTGCGTCCCGCCCACGTGCTCCCACGCCGGCAGCGTCGTGCCCCACGGGTCGGCGCTCCGGCCGTCCAGGTGGAAGTTGACCGCGCCGGCGTCCGCCGCCGGCGGCGCCGTGTCCCCGATGTCCGCCCCGCGCGCCAGCCGGTTCGTCCGCAACCGACCCCCGTCGCGGTCCGTCCGTGACCCCAGCTCCACGAACAGGATGTCGCCCGGGTAGTGCTCCTCCGTCGGGTCCCCGGAGCCGAACGAGCAGCCCCAGCGGTTCCAGTTGCCGTTGTGCGTCAGGATCAGGTACGGCGTCCCGTCCGGAGCGTCGTGGCGGCTCATCCCCTGCCAGTGCCGGCACGCCTCCGGGTCGACGCCGACCCCGAGCCGCACGCCCAGCGCGTCGGGATGCCGCTGCAGCGCGGCGAATGCCGCCGGCACGTCATCGACCCGCAGGTCCTGCGCCGCCGCCGGCATCGCCCCGCAGACCATCGCCACCATCCCCACCGCCGCCGCCGGTACGCTCGACCATGGCTGCAACCGTGTCGTCATCCCCGTCCTCCCTCGACCCGTCGGCTCCCCGACACCGACGCATCCGGAATCCGCGCCCGTCGAACGGAACCTCGGGAACAGGCCCCCTGCCAGGGGGGCTACCAACTTGTGCGGGGCGTACTATACCCCGCATCCTCACCTCGGGCACCTGAAGATCGGCGCGGGATCGGCGCGGGCCGGGGCCCCGGCCGGTCGCATCGCGGTTCCCTTCCCCGACTCCGTCGCCTATCATTCCCTTAGCGGGCACTCCCGAGGAGAATTCCACCATGCAATTCGGACGACAAGAGTGTGCAGCATACGTGATCGCGGCGGGTGCGACCATACTCGGACTCGGGAACTGCAACCAGGATGCGCCGGACTGCCTCCTAAGACAGCAACGCACCACGGTCAACATCAATACAGGAGCCTACCCGACCATCCAGGCCGCCATCAAACCATCGGCAACCGAAAACA
>CAZMRP010000050.1:12010-14383 GCA_964568275.1 uncultured Myxococcales bacterium | reverse complement strand
GGCTCTTCTCCTGCACCTCGAAGCTCGTCGTCTCGCCGCCCGGCAGCTCCAGCGGCATCAGCGCCGCGCCCTCGCCCGTCTCCTCGGTGCCTTCGGGACGGGTGGCGAGCCGCCAGCCCATGCGCTGCGCGTGGTTGATCCACAGCTTGAGGTCGTCGTCGCCCAGGTTGCGCACCTCGTACAGCGTCTTGAGCACGCTGAAGCGCTGCACCGTCACCCGGCCGCGGACGATCTTCACCAGCCGCGCCTCTTCCGGCGTCTCCTCGCGGTCGACCATCACCACCACGGCCCGCTCCAGGGCGTAGGGGATCGACGTCGTGGCGCCGGGCGGGAGCGGCTCGAGGATCCCCTGGCCGAGGAACTGGCCGCGGCCCAGGATCGCCATCGGGCCCCGCTCGAGCGACACGCCGACGTCGTTGGTGAAGCGCACGACGCGGAACGGGTTCTGTTGCGAGTCGGGCACGCCGCCGTCGGGCTGGTACAGCAGCGTGTCCTCGGCCTCCACGGGGTCGTTGAAGATCGCGATCATCGTCGACGCCTCGTCCGGCACGGTCACCTCGCCGGTGGCCCGGTAGGTGGTGATCCCGCCCCCCTGGGCCCGCGCCGCCAGCAGCGCCAGGCTCCGGCCGGCGCCGGTCGTGCCGACCGTCGGCGGGGGCGGCGGGGGCGGAGCGGGCGTCGAGGCCGTCGCCTGGGCCATCGGCGGAGCCGAAGGGCGCATGCTGCTCTCGCTGGCGCCCGCGGGCCCGATCGCCGCGCCGAGCATGCCGGAGGCCATTCCGTCGTAGTCGTAGGCGTACTCGCTGACCGCGACCCGTCCGCGGTCCGGGCAGCCGTCCTCGTCCTCCAGCCCGTTGTAGGTCTCGGCGTCGTAGGGGCAGGCGTCGGCGTAGTCGAGGATTCCGTCGGCGTCCGAGTCGGCGTAGCTTCCGCCGCCGAGGCCCGAGGCCGACGAGGGCATCCGGTCGCGCGCCCGATCGCCCATCGACACCAGCGACGACACCGGCGCCTGGACCACCTCGCCGTAGTCGGTGACCACGGGCCGGTACGGCACGAACGGGGTGGCCAGGTCGGCGCGGAAGGTCAGCGGGGCCCCCTCGGTCACCGTCAGCTCGACGTCGGTCCAGTCCTCGCCCGAGAGGTTCTGGACGACGGCCCACCCCTGCAGCAGCGAGGCCCCGCGCCGCTCGCCGAGCACGATCCGGTAGGTCGGCCGCCACACCGGCGCCTCGACGACGTAGGCCACGGTCACGTCGTGCGAGCGGCCGTCCATCTCCACGTCGACGTCCATCATCGGGTCGGGACGCCAGGGCGGCGGCGGCGGGCAGTTGCCGTCGGGCCGCAGGCACGGGGCGGGCGGCGGCGGCGTCTGCTCCTCGAACGAGGGGAACGAGACGCCCCGCACCCCGCCGCGCTCGCGCGTCACCACGGCCAGCGACCCGAGGAAGTCGCCGACCTGCTCGCGCCGCACGCGGAAGCGGATGATGTCGTCGTCCACCGCGCCGGACCGCTCGAAGTAGCCCACGCCGTTGCGGTACAGCACCACCCGGCGCAGCTCGAGATCGGTGGTCACGCTGGGGCTGCGCACGCAGCCGACGGCGCCGGCGGCGAGCGCGGCGAGCGCCAGTGCGGCGCTGCGAAGCCTGTTCGTTCCCTGACCCATCTGTCTCCTCCTTCTCTTGCGGACGGCCGAGTATGCCCCGGCCCGGCCCCCGGGGCCAAGCCCCGTCCTACGCGTGAGACACCGGCGGGGATCCGGAGGTTG
This sequence comes from uncultured Myxococcales bacterium, assembly GCA_964568275.1. GTDB lineage: Bacteria > Myxococcota_A > Polyangia > DRWM01 > JAAZOP01 > JAAZOP01. The sequence goes on along the minus strand of CAZMRP010000050.1, from coordinate 12,618 downwards.
GGACCGCTCGGGCCGGCCGCGGGCCGCGGTCGGACGCGTCCCGACCGCGTCCCGACCGCGTTGGCGGGACGGGGGTGCCGATGCTATTCTCCCGGTAGCGGAGTCGTGCGGGGGACGGGCCCCGGGCACGGCGCGACCCGGGAGGTGTGTGATGTCGAGGAGTCCGTTGGCGATCCTGGTGCTCCTGGCGGTGGTGGCGGCCGTCGGCTGCTCGCCCTCCACGGGCGACGACCTGCCGCCGTTCGACGTGTTCACCGACCGCAGCGACGCGGACGGCGTGGGACCGCCGCCCGCCGACGCGGACGGCGACACGATCTCGGACGCGGACGAGGGTCGGGCGACGAACATCGACACGGACGGGGACGGGACCCCGGACTACCTCGACGACGACAGCGACGGGGACACGATTCCGGACGCGCTGGAGGCCGGCGACGCGGACGTCCGGACGGCGCCCGGGGACGCCGACGCCGACGGGATTCCGAACTTCCGCGACATCGACTCGGACGGCAACGGGATCCTCGACGCCGTGGAGCCCCGCGAGGACCTCGACCTCGACACGATCCCGGACTTCGCCGACCTCGACGACGACGGGGACCTGATCGGGGACG
>CAZMRP010000050.1:4566-11910 GCA_964568275.1 uncultured Myxococcales bacterium | reverse complement strand
AGGGCGACCGGATCACGATCCTCGACGAGCGCGACGTGTTCTTCCTCGTCCCGCCCGTGATCACCATCATCATCGGGTAGACCTTCGGCGCTTCCGCGGGTCGGGCCCGGTCCACGACGCTCGCAGCTCGTCGCCCGCACCTCGCCGTTGGCCGGACGAGCGTGGGAATGCTATCCTGCGCCCTGTCGGTCGTCGTCCCGGGAAGAGGCTCCGGGGCCGGCGCGGCGCGGGAGGTGTGCGATGCGGAGGAACCTGCTGGCGATCCTGGTGCTCGGAGCGGCGGTGTCGGCCGTGGGCTGCTCGCCCGCCTCGGGCGACGATCTGCCGCCGATCGACGTCGTGACCGACCGGAGCGACGCGGACGGGATCGGTCCGCCGCCGCCGGACTACGACGGCGACACGATCTCGGACGAGGACGAGGGTCGGGCGATGAACATCGACACCGACGGGGACGGGACGCCCGACTGGCAGGACGACGACAGCGACGGGGACACGATCCCGGACGCGCTGGAGGCCGGCGACGCGGACCCGCGCACGGCGCCCGGGGACGCGGACGGGGACGGGATCCCCAACTTCCGCGACATCGACTCGGACGGCAACGGGATCCTCGACGCCGTGGAGAGCCGCGACGACCTGGACGGGGACACGATCCCGGACTTCGCCGACCTCGACGACGACGGGGACCTGATCGGGGACGTGATCGAGCTCGACGGGAACCCGTCGCTGCCGCCGGACTTCGACGGGGACGGGATCCCCGACTACCGGGACGCCGACTCGGACGACGACTGGATCGGCGACCGGGACGAAGGGACCGTGGACACCGACGGCGACACCGTCGCGGACCGCTTCGACCTCGATTCGGACGGCGACGGCTGGACCGACGCGGAGGAGGCCGGCGACGAGAACCTGGGCACCCCCGCGGTGGACACCGATGGCGACACGATCCCGGACTTCCGCGACCCGGACAGCGACGGGGACGGGCTGGCGGACGACCTGGAGCGGACGGCCGGGACCAGCCGGACGGACCCGGACTCGGACGACGACGGGATCAACGACATGATCGAGGTGGCGGCGGGGACGAACCCGCTGGACGGGACGGACACCCCGCGGTCGCGCGGGGACTTCGTGTTCCTGGTGCCCTACAACGACCCGGCCGACCCGCCCGTCCCGCCGCTGGAGCCCGAGCCGCTGGAGGACACGCTGGTGTTCTCGACGAACATCCAGTTCGCCGACGTGTACTTCATGATGGACACCACCGGGTCGATGGGCGGGGCGATCTCGAACCTCAAGGCCTCGCTGTCCTCGACGGTCATCCCGGCGATCGCGGCGGCGATCCCGTCGGCCTGGTACGGCGTCGGCGGGTTCGACGACTACACCGCCTGCGGCTACGGTTATGCCTCGGACGGCGACCAGGCGTTCTACCAGTTCCAGACGATGACCGCCGACACCGGGGCGGCCCAGACGGCGGTCAACCGCTACACGACGCACTACGGCGGCGACGGTCCGGAGAGCGACGTGCCGGCGTTGACCGCGTTGTCCACCGGCCGCGGCGACGGGGTCTACATCATGGACGCCCCGGCCTGTCCGGCCGGCAGCGGGACGATCGGCTACGCCTGCTTCCGCAGCGGCGCCGTGCCGATCGTGATCCTGATCACCGACATCAACTTCCACAACGGCCCGGGCGGGACGAGCCCCTACGACAACAGCTGCCTCGGCATCACCGCGCCGACCTACGCCGACGCCATCGCGGCGCTGACCGGCATCGGCGCCAAGGTGATCGGGATCAACGTCGGCGGCGGCGCCAGCGACCTGTTGACGACGGCCCGCGACACCGGCGCGGTGGACACCGGCGGCACGCCGCTGGTCTACAACACCGACTGGGGCGGCACGGGGCTGGGCACCGAGGTCGTCACCGGCGTGCAGACGCTGGCGACGTCGGTGCCGCTGCGGATCGACGCGGTGCCGGTCGACGACCCCTCGGACGCCGTGGACGCGCCGCGGGAGTTCATCGAGTACATCGAGGCCAACGCGTCGGGCGAGTCGATCGAGGATCCGGTGACGCACGAGATGCGGATCTGCACGACGACCGACCCGCTGCCGGTGGACGAGACCGGGGACGGGCACCCGGACTACTTCCCGCGGGTGCTCCCCGGCACCTCGGTCTGCTTCGACATCCACGCCAAGCGCAACGTCACGGTGCCGGCGACGCGCGAGCCGCAGATGTTCCGGGCGACGATCCAGGTGCAGGGCGACCGGATCACGATCCTCGACGAGCGCGACGTGTTCTTCCTCGTCCCGCCGGTCATCACGATCATCATCGGGTAGGGCCGGGCCGCGAACCGCGGCCCGCAGCCGAGCCACCGGGACCCGCCGCGCCCGGAAGGGCGGGCTCCGACCGTTCGGGCGGTCCCGGGCTTCGGACCGGTCGTCCTAGCCCCGGTTGCGTTCCCAGAGGATCCGCAGGCCGTGCAGCGTGAGGTCCTCGTCGACCTCGTCGATCGTGCGCGAGGCCTCGGCGATCAGCGGCGCCAGTCCGCCGGTGGCCAGCACGCGCACCGGGAACCCCAGCTCGCCCCGGATCCGTTCGACGAGGCCGTCGACCAGCGCGACGTAGCCGTAGTACAGGCCCGACTGCAGGGAGTGCGCGGTGTTGCGGCCGACGGCGGTCTTGGGCCGGCGGATCTCCACGCGGAACAGCTTGGCGGCCCGGGTGAACAGCGCGTCGGCGGCGCCGTGCAGGCCGGGGGCGATGGCGCCGCCGAGGTACGCGCCGTCGGGGGCGACGCAGTCGAAGGTGGTGGCGGTGCCGAGGTCGACGACGATGCAGCCGCTCTTGAGCTTGTCGAAGGCGGCCACCGCGTTGACGATCCGGTCCGCGCCGACCTCGCGCGGGTCGTCGAGCCGGATGGCGATGCCGGTGCGGATGCCGGGCCCGACGCACAGCGGCGGGCGGCCCAGCAGCCGCCGTCCCAGCGGCTCGAGGATCGGCGTCAGCGCGGGGACGACCGAGGCGACGGCGAACCCGGCCAGCTCCTCGAAGTGCAGGCCGGCGGCGGCGAACAGGCCGCGCAGCGCCACCTCCAGCTCGTCCACCGTCGCGTCGGCGATGGTGCGCAGGCGCCAGTGGTGGCGCAGCGCGCCGTCGTCGAACAGTCCGAGGCAGATGTTGGTGTTGCCGACGTCGGCCACCAGCAGCCGCTCGGAGCCGGAGGCCCGCGGCGCGTCCGGGGTGGATTCGTCGCCCGCCACGGCGCCGTTCCTAGGGGTTGGCGGCGCCCGGCGCCGCGTGGTTGGCCCGGTACCAGGAGACGAAGTCCTTGACGTCGCGGCGCAGCCGCGCGGTGACCTCGCGGATCGTGTACGGCGCCTCCGGCATGTCCGAGGGCGGGTTGGGCTGGAAGCGGAAGTGCTCGTCGGTGAACACCCGCACGTACAGATCGGCCTGCGGCGAGGGCAGCCCCTGCCGGCGCACCAGCACCAGCCGCGGCGTCTCGTCCCGCGAGGCCGGCGCCGGCAGCTGCTCGCCGGCCCGCTCGCGGTCCTGCGCCGTGAGGAACTCGACCGCCACCGGCAGGTCGCGGCCCACCACGTCCAGCACGTAGTTGCTGCCGTCCGGCAGCGTCACCGGCACGAAGCGATCCGACGGCACGTCGCGCTCGCCGAACGCCTGCTGGATCGCGTCGAGGGCCGCGGCCTGGTCGAGCGGCCGTTCCTCGATCTCGTGTTCGACGGCCTTGGGGCCGCAGGCGGGCAGGCACAGCATGCCGCAGAGGACGGACGAAGCGAGAGCACGCATCGAGACACCTCCTGGTCGAACGGTCAGTCGCGACGACGGCGTCGCGGAAGCAGTGCCAACAGTCCGAGGACGCCGAGCACCCCGAGGAGCGCGGCCGAGCGCGACCCGGCCTGGACCCGGCAGGCGCAGCCCGTCTCGGCCTCGCCCTGGGGAACGCCGGTGTCGACGGCGGCGTCGGTGCCGGTGTCGGCGTCGGTGCCGGCGTCGCTCCCGCTGCCGCTCCGGACCTCGAACCACGAGCTGGCGCGGCGGCCGTCGACGATCCCGTCGTTGCACCAGACGCGCCAGTAGTAGCGGCTGACCTCGAGGTCCGCCGCCGGGGTCCAGCTGGTCTGCCCGCCGGAGCCCTCGGCGACCGCGCCGGAGGCGATCACGTCGGGGCCGGAGAAGGTCCCCAGCGGGTCGAGCTCGAAGAAGTAGCTCAGCGGGTCGCCGTCGAGGTCGGTGCAGTTGTTGACCAGCAGCGCCGGCCGCCGCTCGGTGATGTTCACGCGGTCCGGCGAGACGATCTCGGGCTCGGTGGGCGGGCTGTTCGGCACGACGGTCACGGTGAAGGCCTGGTCGACCGAGCCGCCGTCGTCGTCGATCACGCGCACCACCACCTCGTGGTCGCCGACCACCTCGTCGGTGTCGGGCGGGGTCCAACGCAGCGTCCAGTCGGCGCCCACGACCATCCCGTCGGGCTTGGTCGGCACGGTCAGGTCCAGCACGTCGGCCGGCGCCGGGTCCGTCGCCTCCACCAGGTAGCTCCACTCGAACCCCCGCAGTACCGTCAACGGGTCCGGCGTCGAGGTGATGACCGGGACGGCATTGGCGACGGTGATCTCGTGCGTGGTCTCTCGCGTGTTCGTGCCGTCGCTGGCCTGCACCGCCACGGCGGCGGTCGTGGGGCCGTCGAGCCCCACGGCGGAGAAGGTCGCGGTTAGGTCGGTGCCGTCGTCGAATGCGCCGTCGTCGTCGAGATCCCACGCGACGGTCGTGGGGTCGCCCTCGCGGTCCTCGACGGTGACGGTCAGCGTCAATTCGCCCCCCTCGGCAACCTCGAAGACCGAGCCTTCGGCCCAGCGGACGATCGGCGCGCCGGACAACCCCCAGTTCACCACGTATCCCAGGTCACCGCCGTCCATGTCGGAGGTGGCCGAGCCGATATCGCCGACGACCGCAACCATGCTCGCCTGGACGGCACTGCGCAGCCGGCCCTGCCAGCCGAAGATGACGAAGCCAGCCGTCTCGCCCGGCCCGATCGTGACGGAGAAGTCCACCGTGATCTGCCCGGAGCCGGCGGTCTGGACTGTCGGGGTGACGAGGGCACCCTCGCCGTAGAAGGAGTGGCCCAACGTCGGGTCCCCCGAACCTTCGGCATCGTCGGTGCCGAACCAGTAGTCGTCGAGGCCGACGATGGTGTCCCCGGAGGATGTCGCGTACATTGTCTCCGAACCATCGGATCCTAGGTTGCAGTAGTACTCGACGGTGATGGTCTGGGCGGTCGTGTGACCGTTCTCGATCGTGTCGAAGTACCGGATGTAGTCGCCTCCCGTTGCCGGGACGTAGGCGTGGCGCGTAACCTGCAGGCCGGTGCCCATCGGGCGCGTTGCCATGGTGACGTGGCGACCGTCGGTGCTGAGGGTCCCGGTGGTGCCCGCGTTGTAGGCGGTCGAATTGATCCGGAGGATGTAGCAGCCGTCGTAGGCGTCGACGGAGTAGTCGAGGCTTCCATCCTGGCACCCGCCGTCAGCGGTATCCTGGATGTCGAAGATGAAACCTCCCTCCGAGGTCAGCGCGATCACGGCCTCCGCGGGCGGTGCGGCCAGGAGCAGCAGGGCGGCGAGGGTGGTGCAGGAGGTGAAGCGGGTCATCGGTTCGTCCTTTCGGCCCGGCCGCCTCGGACGACGGTTCGTCCCCCCCGGCGGCGGGTTCGCGGGAGTCTATGCGGCGGCCCGGCCGGGCGCAACCCCGGCGCGGCTCGGCGCTTGTGCGGCGTAACCCCGGCTTGACACTTGACTCTCGGGGTTGCTACGGTGCCGGTGGCCTGAGAGGCCCCCGGAGGGAGGCTGGACCGATGCGCAATTCTGCGTGGCTGGCGGCTGCTCTGTGCGTGTTCGCATTCGCAGGGGCCGCTCGCGCGAACCCGATGGACCTCACGCTGTCGAGGCTGTTCGATGAGCGGGCCTGCACCAGCGCCGCCCTCTCGCAGCCCAACGCCTCGAAGCTCTGTGCCGACCAGGCGGCGTTCCGCGAGCTGGCGCGCGAGTTCGGCCTGGCGATGGCCCCGACGCTGCTGGCCCCCGCCGAGACCCTCGGCTACGCCGGCTTCTACCTCGGCCTCGAAGGGACCCTGACCACGATCAACTCGAGCAGCAGCGAACGGAACAACGTGTGGTACCGCGGCACCGAGGACCAGAACCCCGACTCGGTGCTGTTCGTCCCGTCGATCCACGTTCGCAAGGGGCTGCCGTTCTCTTTCGAGCTCGGCACGAGCGTCTCGTACGTTTCGGCGACCGAGCAGGTGTTGATCGGCGCCGACATCCGCTGGGCGATCCTCGAGGGGTACCGCACGGGCTGGAAGGCCTACTTCCCGGACATCGCCGTGCGCGGCGCGGTCAACCGGCTGATGGGCGACGACGAGATGGACCTGACGGTCTGGAGCATCGACGTCGCGTTGTCGCACCCGTTCGCCATCTCCGGCATGATGACGATCACGCCGTTCCTCGGCTACCAGTTCGTCCAGACGATTGCCGACACCGCGCTGGTGCTCAACGGGATCGACGACCCGAGCGGTTCCGGCACGCTGGTCGATTGCAGCGGCAGTCTGGCCGAGTACCAGACCAACTGCGTCGGCGGCGTCTACGGCCCCCCCGGCCTGCGCTACCTCGACTTCGATCGCGAGTACATCGACCGGCACCGCGGGTTCGTCGGCGTGCGGCTGATGTACGAGCACCTCGCCACGATCCTGCAGGCCTCGTTCACCGACGGCCAGGAGTCGTTCGGCATCTCGATCGGGATGGACTACTAGCGACGAGGGCGGCCGGTCGGAGGTCCCGATCCGAACCGGGCTTCAGCCCGCGGCCGAGCCGTCCGGACCTGCCGCGCCCTGAAGGGCGCGGTTCGGTTGTGTAGGGAAGCCGGCGCCTGGGGAAGCTAGCGGCCCGGGCCCACCGGAGCGACCGGGACGGGTGTTCCCGGAGGAACCACGACCCCGCCGCCCACCGGTTCCTCGATCAGCCGCTGGCCGGGGTTGGCCGGGGTCCAGGTCGGCGCCGGCACCGGCATCGTGGGCCCCGTCGGCGTGGTGGTCGTCGGCGTCCCGGGCCGGACCACCGGCGAGGACGGGCTGACCGGCGTGACGGGCGCCACCGGGGTGGACGGCGTGGCCGGCGTGGTGGGCCGGACGACGGTCGGCGAGGACGGGCTGACCGGCATCACGGGCGTCGTCGGGGTCGAAGGCGTGGTGGGTCGGACGACGGTCGGGGTGGCCGGCGTGACCGGCGCAATCGGCGTCGTCGGGGTCGAAGGCGTGGTGGGTCGGACGACGGTCGGGGTGGCCGGCG
>CAZMRP010000050.1:0-4466 GCA_964568275.1 uncultured Myxococcales bacterium | reverse complement strand
TGACCGGCGCAATCGGCGTCGTCGGGGTCGCCGGCGTGGTGGGCCGGACGACGGTCGGGGTCGCCGGGGTGACCGGCGCGACGGGCGTCACCGGCGTGGACGGGGTGGCCGGCGTGGTGGGCCGGACGACGGTCGGGGTCGCCGGGGTGACCGGGGCCACGGGCGTCACCGGCACGCCGGTCGTCGGCGGGACGTAGGTCGTCGTCGGCGTGGCCGGCGCGACCGGCACGCCGGGCACCACCGTCGGCGGCGGAGGTGTCGTCGTGGCGGTCGCCGGACGCACCGGCGTCGCCGTCGGCGCCGCCGGCCTCCAGTAGCCCGGATTGTAGCGGTATCGCTCGCCGTACCGCTCGACCCGCGGAGCGACCCAACTGTAGCCGGCGCGCGGCGGCACCCAACGCCCGTCGACCCACACCCACTGCTCGTTGCGCCAGCTCCACGAGCCTTCGATCCAGATGTAGTTCGCGGCCGGGGCGATGCCCCGAACCTCGACGCGCGGCGGCGGCGGCGCCACCGACACGAGCACCGGTTCGGGGTGTGCGTAGACCACGTCGGTTCGGTAGACCGTGCAGCCGGTCGACGCCAGGAGCGCGGCGGCCGCGAGGAGGAAGGGGACCATCAGGAGGTTGCGCTTCATCTTCTCCATCCCTCTCTGCCGGCCGGTTGCCGGCGGTGCACAATCTAAGACGTCCGAACCCCGTCGACCATTTAGGGGCAAAGCATACATCGAGAAGAGATCGGGGGGTAGGGGAAGGGGACGAGGGACGGGGCGGAGGGTCCGGGCATGGACGGCAGTGGAACGAACACGGTGGAAGGAGGCCGGATTCAGGTCGCTCCAGCGCCCTGGTCGCCGTCGGTGCAGGCGCCGGGGGGCGGGGGCGGGGGCATCGTCGATTCGCGGACCTTGAACCCGAACTCGCGTCGTCGCTTGAGCAGCGGACGGAGGACGGGGAGGGCGAGGACGGCGAGCACGACGCCGCCGAGGGCCGTCGACCTGGCCTCGGGGGGAGCCTGTGTGCCGATGTAGGCGGCGGCGATGCCCCCGGCCAGGAACAGGATGGCCCAGGTGACCATGCCGGTCCACCAGCCCCACTGCTTGCGCTTGTAGACGCCGACGGCGCCGGCGACGAGGGCGCCCACGAGGACGACGGCGAGTCCGATCAGCATCGGCAGGTTCTGGCCCAGCTCCGGTGCCGCCTGGTCGGTGGTGGAGAACCAGCCCAGCCCGCCGGCGAGGGCGAGGACGGCGAAGGCCCAGAAGCCGAGGTAGGCGGGAAGCAGGCGCAGCATGCCGTGCTCCTTGAACCGCTCGACGAAGCCGACGACGATCAGGTAGGCGATCGGCACGATGAACAGGGTGAGGAAGGTGGCGGCGGTGAGGCCGCCGATGATGATGCGGGCCATCGGGGCCCAGGTCTCGGCCCCCTCGCCGATCCCCAGGGCGAGGGGGAGCATGCCGAGGATCGTGGTCAAGGCGGTCATCAGCACGGGCCGGAACCGCAGCTTGCCGGCCTCGAGCACCGCGTCGAGCAGCGGCTTGTGCTCGTCGCGATGCGACTGGTTCGCGCGGTCGACGAGCACGATCCCGTTGTTCACGACGATGCCGACGAGGATCACGATGCCGATGATCGCGGGCACCGACATCGGCATGCCGGTGACGATCAGCACGACGGCGACGCCGATGATCGCGAGCGGCATGGTGAAGAAGATGATGAACGGCTCGAGCAGCGACTCGAACTGCGAGGCCATCACCATGTAGACCAGCAGCAGGGCGACGAGCAGGGCGATGCCCATGTAGCGCTGGGTGTCGCGGAGGTCCTCGGCGGTGCCGCCGATGTAGTAGGTTGCGTCCGGGGGGAAGTCATAGTCCGCCAGGAGCTTCTCGACGGCCGCGGAGACCTCGCCGAGGTTCTCGCCGGGGACGGTGGCGCCGACGGTGACGAGGCGCTGCTGGTTCTTGCGGGTGACGGACAGCGGTCCGATCGCCGCGACCACCTCGGCCACCTCGGACAGCGGCACCTGCTTGCCCTGCAGCGTGGCGACCGGCAGGCGCTCGAGGTCGCGGACGTCGACGCGCAGGTCGCGGGGGGCGCGGACGACGATGTTGTAGTCGTCGCCGCCTTCGCGGAACATCGAGGCGGTGACGCCCTGGAAGAAGGCCTGGACGGTGTTGGTGACCGAGACGGACATCACGCCGAGGGCGGCCATCCGCTCGCGGTCGAGCCGGATGCGGTACTCGGGCTTGCCCTCGTCGAGGCTGAAGGTCACGTTGCCGACGCCCTTGATCTCCTGCAGCTGCTTCTTCAGGTCGAGGCCGATCGCGCGGGCCTGGGCCAGGTCGTCGATGTACAACTCGATCTCGATGTCGCTGCCCGAGCCGCCGATGGCGGGCGCGAACGTCGTCACCTCGACCCCCGGAACGCGGCGCAGCCGCTCCGTCACGTCGACCTCGATGTCCTTCTGGAACCGGGTGCGCTGGGCCAGCGGCTTGTACTTGAGGCGCAGCATGCCGGCGTGGGCGCCTTCGCCGAAGATCGCGGTGAACCCCTCGCCGCTGCCGAGGTCGGTGGCGGCCAGCTCGACCTCCGGGATCTCGGTCGTGACGATCTGTTCGATCTCCTGGACGCGGCGGTCGGTCTCGGCGAGCGAGGTGCCGACGGGGGCCTTGAGCTGGAAGGCGGAGAACCCCTGGTCGGTCTTGGGGAAGAAGTCGAAGCCCAGGTCCCGGAAGGCGAGGCCCGCGGTGGCGACGAGGAGCGCCACGACGGCGAGCAGGGTGGTCTTGCGGAAGCGGAGCACGCCGCCGAGCAGCCAGACGTAGCCGTCGCGCACGCCGTTGATCCCGCGCAGGACCCAGCGGCGGTACCAGGGCATCCCGCGGCCCTTCTCGCGGGAGAGCATCCAGGCGGCGAGGACCGGGACGAGGGTCAGGGCGACGACGAGGGAGGCGGTGAGCGAGACGACGATCGTCAGCGCCATGTCGCGGAACAACAGGCCGGCGATGCCGGGGATGAACGGGATCGGGGCGAACACGGCGAGGGTCGTGAGCGTCGAGGCGGTGACGGCCATCCCGACCTCGCTGGCCCCCTTGGCGGCCGCCTCCTTCGGCTCGTAGCCGCACTCGACGAGCCGCACGATGTTCTCGAGCACGACGATCGCGTTGTCGACGAGCATGCCGATTGCCAGGGCCAGGCCGGCCATCGACAGCAGGTTGAGCGTCAGGCCGAGCTGGTCCATGGCGGCGAAGGTGACGACGACCGAGACCGGGATCGAGATCGCGACGACCAGCGAGCCGCGGATCGAGGCCAGGAACACCAGCAGCACGAGGAACGAGAACAGCAGGGCCTGGAGCGCGGTGGTGGAGAGGTTGCCGAGCGAGGCGCGGATGAACTCCGACTGGTCGAACAGCACCCGGATGTGGACCTCGGGCAGCGCCTGCTGGATCTTCGTCAGCTCCTCGCGCACCGCCTCGGCGGCGAGCGCGGTGTTGGCGCCGGACTGCTTGCGCACGGAGATGAAGACCGACGACTCGCCGTTGGCGCGCACGACGCGGGTCGCCTCGTGGAACGTGTCGAGCACGTCGGCCACGTCGCGCAGGCGGACCGGGACCAGCCGGGCCTGGGCCGTCGGGACCTTCTGCCCGAGCGCCGTCTCGGCCATCCCGGCCTGCTTGTAGCCGACGACCAGGTTGCGGATCTCCTCGACGTTCTGGAACCGGCCCTCGCTGATGATCGAGAACTCCTGCCCGCCCTGCTCGAGCGACCCGGCGGGGATCTGCAGGTTCTCGGTGCGCAGCGCCTGGAGGATCGTCGGGATCGAGATGCGGTACGACTGCAGCCGCTGCGGCAGCACCTCGACCCGGATCTCGCGCTCCAGTCCGCCGTAGGTGTCGATCGACGCCACGCCGGGCAGGCGTTCCAGGCGCGGCTCGAGGTCGTGGACGGCGATGTCGCGCAGCTGCTTCTGGTCGTAGTTCCCGGAGAGGAACAGGAACATGATCGGCTGCATCGATGGGTTGAAGGCGAAGGTCATCGGGCTCGTGGCGTCCGGCGGCAGGTAGTCGCGGACGAAGTCGATCGACTTGCGCAGGTCGATCTCGCCCTGGTTGATGTCGTAGCCCCAGTCGAACTCGACGAACACGACGGACGCGCCCTGCTTGGAGGTCGAGGTGACCTGGGTCACGCCCTCGACGGAGGCGGCGGCCTCCTCGAGCGTGCGCGAGACCAGCTGCTCCATGTCCTCGGGGCTCGTCCCCTGGTAGGTCGTCACGATCCCGGCCAGCGGGAACGTGATGTCGGGGTACATGTCCATCCCGAGGCGCGAGAGCGAGAAGATGCCGAAGCCGATGGCGACGATGTACGCCATCAGCGTCGTGATGCCGTGCTTGACGGAGGAGGACGAGAGGCTCATGGCGCCGCTCCGGCCTCACCCTCGCCGGCGTCGGCCGCGGGGGCGGCGGTCTCCCC
>CAZMRP010000049.1:0-14478 GCA_964568275.1 uncultured Myxococcales bacterium | reverse complement strand
CGCTCGCTCCGGAACCCTGCACGGGACGGAGGCGAGTCTATCACCGATCCGGTCGACCGCGCGCCAGCGAGGCGGGAACCCCCAGCAGGCACAACAGCGCGAAGATTGCGAACGCGACACGCATCGCCGCCACCAGCGGGCCCGCCACCGCCGGCGTCACCGGTGCCCGCCCCAGATGCAGCGTCAGCACCACCGTCACCAGGGCCATCGACAGCGTCATTCCGACCTGCCGCACGGTGCCGAGCGTCGCCGCCGCCACGCCGTACATCCGCCGGTCGACGGACGACATGACCGCGTTGGTGTTGGGCGAGCTGAACAGGGCGAAGCCGGCCCCGAGCAGCATCACGACGGCGACCACCAGCGGCAGGGCCGTGGTGCGCCCGATCAGCGCCAGTCCGCCGAGGGCGACGGTGCAGAGCGTCATGCCGATCGAGGCCACGAGCCGCGGCGCCACGCGGTCCGACAGCCGGCCGGCCCAGGGCGACAGCGCCGCCTGCACCACCGGCCCGGCGAGTATCAGGCCGCCGGCCGCCTGCGGACTCAGCCCGCGGGCCACCTGCAGGTACAGCGACAGCAGGTAGGTCGCCGCGAAGGTCGCCGCGTAGCTGATCAGCGCGGCGAGGTTCGACATCGCGAACATCCGGTTCCGCCGCAGCAGCCGCACGTCGAGGATCGGCTGCGCCGTCCGCGACTCGTGCCACACGAACAGCACCAGCGCCGCGACTCCGGCCCCGGCGAGCCAGACGGCGGGAGCCCAGCTCTTGAGCAGCGTGACGCCGACGGTCAGCAGGCCCACCGCCGCCGCGCACAGCACCGCGCCGAGCCGATCGAAACGCTCGCCGCGTGCCTCGGCCCACTCCCCGACCAGTCGCGTGCGCGCCGTCAACCAGGTCAGCTCGGTCACCACCAGCGAGAACAGGAACACCGAGCGCCAGCCGAACCAGTGCGTGAGCAGTCCGCCGAGCACCGGGCCGGTGGCCAGGCCGGCGTAGACCGCGGCCGTCTGGATGCCGAGCACCCGGCCCCGCTCCTGCGGCGGGTAGACCGAGATCAGGATCGCCGGCGCCGTCCCCGCCAGCAGCGCGGCGCCCACTCCCTGCACGGCCCGCGCCGCGATCAACAGCGGCAACGACGTCGCCGGCACGCAGAGCAGCGTGCCCAGCCCGAGCACCGCGGTGCCGGTCAGGAACATCCGCTTGCGGCCCACGATGTCCGCCAACCGTCCGAAGGGCAGCGCCCCCATCGCCGAGACGACGATGAACGCCGTGACGATCCAGTTGAGCGCGGCCGCGTCCGCGCGGAACTCGGTCCCGACGACCGGCACCGCCACGTTGGCCGCGCCGCCCATGAACGGGAACAGGAACGAGGCCAGGGTCGCCACCAGCAGGGCGGCCCGACGGTTGGTCTCCGTCTCCGACATGCGCCGTCGCCCTGCCACGCCCCCGCAACCGCCGTCGTCCGGGCCCGACGCGCCCCACGGGCGCGGGCCGCCGCCGGGACTACAGGAAGAACGTCACGCCGAAGTCGACCTCGATGTCCGTCGAATGGTAGTCGAAGTCCACGCCGCCGTCCTCGTCGTCCCAGTGCATCGCCGTCGGGAAGTCGAGCCGCAGCGTCAGCCCGATCCAGTCGGTCAGCCGCCCGCCGAAGCCGAACCCCGGCAGGATCACCAGCCCGCCGTCCGACTCGTCGTCCTCGTAGTGCAGCGGCCCGATGTAGTACTCCCAGTTGGTGTGCACCAGCTCGAAGCCCACGCCGAGGTGGGTGAACAGGTACAGCGCGCCGACGTCCACCTGGAACCGCGCCCCGCCCGCGACCCGGAAGCGCCCCGCGTAGATGTCCGCGTCGCGGATCGGGAAGTCGTCGTCATCGACGTTCAGCGGCGTGTAGGTCAGCCACGCCTCGGGACCGATCGCCGCGTCCCCGAGCCCGAACAGCCAGCCGACCGAGATCGCCGGCACGAAGGAGATGTCGATCAGGTAGTCGTAGGCCGCGTCCGCGACCGGCAGGCCGAACCCGAGCGTCGGCTCGAGAAACAGCCCGTTCGTTCCGCCGCGCGCCGTCGTCGTCGCCGCCGCTGCCGGCTGCCCCGCCGTCGTCGACGACGAGGCCGTCGCCTCCTGCGCCCCGGCGGCCGGCGCGGCCAGCATCAGCGCCGCCGCCAGCCATCCCGCTCCGCGTCGCCATCGCATGCCGCACCTCACAACACGAAGGTCACGGCGAGCGACGCCAGCAGGTCGATCATCTCGTCGTCCCAGTCGATCGGGTCGTCGTCGTCGTCCTCGTCGTGGAAGCCCACCGGGAAGTCGAGCAGGAACGTGACGCCGATCCAGTCGGCCACCATGTAGCCCATCCCCAGGCCCGTCACGATCCCGATCGACACGTCGCCGTCGTCGTCGTCCTCCCGGTACACCGACTCGTCCCAACTCGCGTGGGCGTAGTCCAGCCCCAACCCCAGCCGCATCAGCAGGTAGGCCGATCCGAAGGAGACCACGAACCGGGCACCCCCCACCACGCGCAGTCGGCCGAGGTACAGGTCATCCTCGTAGCCGTCCCGATGGTGCCAATCGTTCTCGACGTTGCCGATCGAGTACTGCAGGTCGAGCGCCGGGCCGATGCCGACCTGGCTTCCCACCGCGAACAGGTAGCCCAGGTTCAGGCCCAGCCACAACGAGGGATCGTACAGCCCTTCGTACCCGCCCTCGGCGATCGGCGTTCCCAGCCCCACCGGCACCTCGAGGAAGAACCCCTCCGTCTGTGCCTCGGCCGGCGCCGCCGGCAACGTCGCCAGCATCCCGCCCGCCAACGCCGCCAGCGCCGCGCCGCATCCGTGCTTCCAACTCCGAGCCCCGCTCCGCGTTCCACGACCCATGCTGCACCTCCTCGCATCCCTCATTGCCGCGAGGCTCCCCCGCCTCACGCCGGGCCTCCGATCGTCCGACCCACCCCTAGATACCCGAACTGGAGTCGGCTGTCGAACCCGCGGACCGTGCGCCGCCGCACGTGCCGCCGGAACCCTGCGGACCGGTCGCGGCGTGCCGGGCGCGATGTTCCGCCGCGCGGCGCGCCCGACCTATGGTACACTGCTGCCTCGTTCCGCCGACGGCGCGCGGTGCGCCGGGGCGGCAAGCGCCCACCGGAGGGGGGGCCCGCATGGTTCCCGAGCCGCGGATCCTCGTGGTCGACGACGACGAATCGATCCGCGAGTTGTGCGCCCGAGTGCTCGCCGGAACCGGCGTTCGCGTCCTGCTCTGCGGGTCCGGGACGCAGGCCGTCGAGCTGCTCTCCCACGGCGGCATCGACGTGGCCCTCCTCGACGTGCGACTCCCCGACTGGCTCGGCACCGACATCCTCGAGTGGATGCGCACCGGCGCCCCCGCGACCTCGGTGATCGTCAGCACCGCCTACTCCAGCGTCGACCTGGTGGTCAGCGCGATGCGCAAGGGCGCCGTCGACTTCCTCGTCAAGCCGGTGGCCCCCGACGTCCTGCGCGATGCGGTGCATCGGGCCCTCGGTCGCCGCACCGCCGCCGCACTGCCCGCTCCCGCGCCGCCGGAGCCCGCGTCGGATACCGCCGGGTCGCAGCTGGAGGCCCTGGTGGGCCGCAGCGCCGCCATGCGCCAGGTCCACGAGTTGCTCCGGCGCGTCGGTCCCACCGACTCCACCGTGCTGATCACCGGCGAGTCCGGCACCGGCAAGGAGGTCGTGGCCCGCGCGATCCGCGGCCTTAGCCCGCGCCGCGACAAACCGTTCATGATCGTCGACTGCGGCGCGCTGGTCGGGACGCTGTTCGAGTCCGAGCTGTTCGGCCACGTGCGCGGCTCGTTCACCGGCGCCATCTCCACCAAGCACGGACGCCTCGAGCTCGCCGAGGGCGGCACGATCTTCCTCGACGAGATCGCCAATGTCGCACCCGAGATCCAGGCCAAGCTGCTGCGGGTGATCCAGGAGCGCGAGTTCACTCGCGTCGGCAGCGCCCAGGTCATCCCCGTCGATGTCCGCATCCTCGCCGCCACCAGCCGCAACCTGATGGAGGAGATCCGCGCCGGCCGCTTCCGCGAGGACCTGTACTACCGGCTGTGCGTCGTGCCGATCGTCCTGCCGCCCCTGCGCCAGCGCGCCGACGACATCCCGGCGCTCGCCGAGCACTTCCTCGCGCGCCACGCCCCGCCGGGGCGCCGCCCGAGCTTCTCGCCCGCCGCCCTGCAGCTCCTGCTCCACCACGCCTGGCCCGGCAACGTGCGCGAGCTGCAGAACACCGTCGAGCGCGCCGTCGTGCTGGCCCGCGGCGACGTGATCGAGCCGCGCGACCTGACCTGGCTCGCCCCCGCCGACGCCCCCGCCGACCGCCCGCTCCCCACGCGGCTCGAGGAGGTCGAGCGGGAGCACATCGAGCGCGTCCTGCGGGAGTGCGGCGGCAACCGCTCCGCCGCCGCCCGCGTCCTCGGCATCCACCGCAAGACGCTCTGGCGCAAGCTCAAGGACTGAGCCGTCCGACCCCGCTGCCGTCCCCCGCGGCCGCCGTCCGCCGCGGGTGGGGCATCGCGCCACGGCCTGGGGCGCGCGGCCACGCGCCGGCCTCCGGATTCGTGCCCCGACCCCCGGACCGTTCCCGTCCCGGCCGCCTCGAGCCTTCCACGCCCTCGGAATCAGGCCTGTTCCGCGGGTCCCGGTCCCGTCGTCGTCCCGACCTTTCGCGCTTCGGGCGTGGCATCGGCCTTGCAGTCCGAGGCCCTCCGGAACGCTCCGGCTCGCGCGGGAACCGCCCCGCCGCACCGAGGCGCCGCACCAGGAGGTCGTGATGGCGAGTGCCGAGGTCAGTCTCAAGATCGCCTGCCCGATGCTCGAGATCGCCCAGACGGTCGAAGAGCAGGGAGGCGAGCAGCTCAAGGAGTGCTACCAGTGCGGCACCTGCACCGCGGTCTGCCCCTGGGGCGACCTGCGGACGTTCAGCCCCCGCCGCTTCATCGAAATGGCGCGGCTCGGGCTGGAGGGCTTCGAAAGCGACGCCTGGACCTGCGTCACCTGCAAACGCTGCTGGGACCGCTGCCCGCAGGACATCAACATCCCACAGCTGTTCCAGTCGGTGCGCCGCATCCTGCTCGAGTCGAGCTCCAATCCCCGGACCCTGAACCAGCCGCTCGGCAGCATCCGCACCGTCGGCAATCCGTGGGGCGAGCCGGTCGAGAAGCGCGAGACCTGGGTGCGGCAGGCCGAGGTCCCGGTCTACGGCCCGGGCACCGAGCACCTGCTGTTCACCTGCTGCACCAACGACTACGACGCCCGCAACAAGCTCGACTCCAAGGCGATCGTCGAGGTGCTGCGCGCCGCCGGCACCAGCTTCGGCCACCTCGGCAACGACCAGCGCTGCTGCGGCGACCTGGCCTACTCCGCCGGCGACACCGGGGCCTTCGAGCAGATGCGCGAGGCGAACCAGGCCACCTTCGGCCGCGTCCGCGCCGGCAGCGTCGTCGTCACCTCGCCCCACTGCCTGCACGCCTTCAAGCGCCGCTACGACGACCCCGAGGGGCGCAAGCGCGACCCGGGCGACGGCAACGGCCCCGGGGAACCCGCGCGCTACCGCCACGTCGTCGAGCTGTTCGCCGAGGCGCTCAAGGCCGGCACGCTCAAGCCGACGCGCAAGCTCGCCCGCAAGATCACCTACCACGACCCGTGCTACCTCGGTCGCTACAACGGCGTCTACGACGCCCCGCGCGAGGTCCTCGCCGCCATCCCCGGCCTCGAGCTGACCGAGATGGCGCACACCCGTGAGGCCAGTCTGTGCTGCGGAGGCGGCGGGGGCGGTGTGTGGGTCGAGACCGCCAAGGGAGAGCGGCTCGGCGACCTGCGGATCAAGGAGGCGCTGGCCGTGGGCGCCGAGGCGATTGCCACGGCCTGCCCGTTCTGCGTCCAGATGCTCGAGTCGAGCATCCTGTCCTTCGGCCTCGAGGAACAGCTCAAGGTGGTCACCGTCTCCGAGTTGCTCTCCGAGTCGCTGCTCCCAGGGGAGGGCTGAAATGGCCAAGCAAAGCGGTCACCGGGTCGGCGTCTACGTCTGTCACTGCGGCGTCAACATCTCGTCGGTGGTCGATGTCGTCGAGGTCGCGGCGCAGGCGGCCAAGGAGGGCGACGTCGTCCTGACCAAGGACTACAAGTTCATGTGCTCGGCCCCCGGCCAGGCCATGATCCGGGCCGACATCGCCGAGCACAAGCTGGACCGCGTCGTCGTCGCCGCCTGCTCCCCGCGCATGCACGACGACACCTTCCGCGGCGCCTGCGCCAAGGCCGGCCTCAACCCGTACTTCTCCCACATGGTCAACATCCGCGAGCAGGACTCGTGGGTCACCAAGGACAAGGCGCTGGCCACCCAGAAGGCCGTCGCGCTCACCCGCGCCGCCGTCCGCCGCGTGCGCCGCCACGAGCCGCTCTACAGCAAGGAGGTCGACGTCCAGCCCGGCGTGCTGGTGATCGGCGGCGGCATCGCCGGCATCCAGGCCGCCCTCACCATCGCCGACGGCGGCCAGCACGTCTACCTCGTCGAGAAGGAACCGACCATCGGCGGCCACATGGCCCGCTTCGACAAGACCTTCCCGACCCTCGATTGCTCCGCCTGCATCCTGACCCCCAAGATGAACTCCGTCGGCTTCCATCCCAACGTCACCCTGCTGACCTACTCCGAGGTCAAGGAAGTCAGCGGCTACATCGGCAACTTCAAAGCCGTGATCGAGACCAAGGCCCGCCATGTCGACCACGACGTCTGCAACGGCTGCGGCCTGTGCATGGAGAAGTGCCCGAAGAAGGTCCCCTCCGAGTTCGACGAGGGCCTGGTCCAGCGCAAGGCGATCTACGTCCCGTTCCCCCAGGCCGTGCCCAACAAGCCCGTCATCGACCGCGATTCCTGCATCTACTTCCAGAACGGCAAGTGCAAGGCCTGCGAGAAGGTCTGCGGACCGAAGGCCATCCGCTGGGACGACCAGCCCCGGACCACCGAGGTCCACGTCGGCTCGGTCGTCGTCGCCACCGGCTTCGAGATGTACCGCGGCGCGGCCCTCCAGGAACTGGGCTACGGCAAATACCCCGAGGTCTACCAGGCCCTCGAGTTCGAGCGCCTCAACAACGCTTCCGGTCCCACCGAAGGCAAGATCACGACGCGCGACGGCCGCACCCCCAAGGCGGTCGCCGTCGTCCACTGCGTCGGCAGCCGCGACAAGGCCCACAAGCCCTACTGCTCCCGCGTCTGCTGCATGTACTCGCTCAAGTTCGCCCACCTGATCAAGGAGAAGACCGGCGCCGAGGTCTGGGAGTTCTACATCGACGTCCGCTCCCCCGGGAAAGCCTACGAGGAGTTCTACGACCGGATCCGCGAGGAGGGGACCCACCTGATCCGCGGCAAGGTCGGCCAGGTCACCGACGTCGCCCTGACCGACGAGGAGCAGGGCAAGCTGGTGGTGATCGCCGAGGACACCCTGGCCCAGCAGCGGCTGCGCGTCCCGGTCGACATGGTGATCCTGAGCCCGGGCCTCGCCTCCGCGCCCAAGTCGCTCGCGGTCGCCCAGCTCCTCAAGTGCGCGACCGACAAGGACGGCTTCCTGATCGAGAAGCACCCCAAGCTGGCCCCGATCGAGACCGCCACCGACGGCGTGTTCCTCGCCGGCTGCTGCCAGGGCCCCAAGGACATCCCCGATACCGTCGCCCAGGCCCAGGGCGCCGCCGCGCTGTCGCTCCAGCTGATCGGCAAGGGCAAGGTGCTGATCGAGGGGCGGACGGCCTGGGCCGACAGCGAGCTCTGCTCCGGCTGCCGGATCTGCAACCCGCTCTGCCCCTACGGCGCGATCACCTTCGACGAGGAGAAGCGGGTCTCCGTGGTCAACGAGGTGCTGTGCAAGGGCTGTGGGACGTGCGCGGCGGCCTGCCCGAGCGGTGCGGCGCAGGCCCGCCACTTCAAGGACGACCAGATCCTCACCGAGATCGAAGGAGTGCTGGCGCTGTGAACGAACCCCGGATTGTCGCCTTCCTCTGCCATTGGTGCTCGTACACCGGCGCCGACCTCGCCGGCACGACGCGCATCCACTACTCGCCCAACATCCGCATCATCCGCGTGATGTGCAGCGGGCGCATCGAGCCGCAGTTCATCCTCAAGGCCTTCCGCGAAGGGGCGGACGGCGTGCTGGTCTGCGGCTGCCACCCCGGCGACTGCCACTACCACGAGGGCAACCACAAGTGCCTCCGGCGCTTCGCGATGCTCAAACAGATGCTCGGCCAGTACGGCATCGAGGACGGCCGCACCCGTCTGGAATGGGTCTCGGCGTCCGAAGGCGACCACTTCGCCAAGCTGGCCGACGAGTTCGCCGCGCAGATCAAGGCCCTCGGTCCGCTCGGCGGCCACACCGCCTTCGTGGAGGGCGCCCCAGGAGCGACCACATGGGCAAGCTGAAGATTGCCGCGTACTGGGCCGCCTCCTGCGGCGGTTGCGACGTCGCCATTCTCGACGTCCACGAGAAGGTGCTCCAGGTCAAGGAGGCCTGCGACTTCTTCCTCTGGCCCATCGCCATGGACTTCAAGTACGCCGACGTCGAGGCGCTCCCCGACAAGCACCTCGACCTGACCCTGTTCAACGGCGCCGTCCGCAACTCCGAGAACAAGCACCTCGCCGAACTGCTGCGCCGGAAGAGCAAGCTGCTCGTCGCCTTCGGCTCCTGCGCCCACACCGGCGGCATCCCCGCCCTGGCCAACTTCACCAGCAAGCAGGGGATCTTCGAGCGGGCCTACCTGACCAGCGAGTCGACCGACAACCCGGGCAAGACCCTGCCGAAGACCCGGGTCAAGGTGCCCGAGGGCGAGCTCACGATCCCCGAGTTCTTCGAACGCGTCTTCACCCTCGACCAGGTCGTCGACGTCGACTACTACGTCCCCGGTTGCCCGCCCAATCCCGAACGGATCTGGGAGGTGCTCGCCGCCGTCGTCACGGGCGCCCCGCTTCCGCCCAAGGGCTCGGTGATCGGCGCCGGGACCAAGGCGCTTTGCGATACCTGCGACCGCAAGCGCATCGGCGACAAGAAGATCACCGGCTTCCGGCGTGTCGCGACCTCCGACTGGGATCCCGAGATCTGTTTCCTCGACCAGGGGCTGCTCTGCCTCGGCCCCTGCACCCGCGACGGCTGCGGTCAGCAGTGCGTCAAACACTCCAACATGCCCTGCCGCGGCTGCTACGGCCCGCCCCCCGAGATCTCCGACCAGGGCGCCAAGATGATCGGCGCCCTCGGCTCGCTGATCGATTCCAGCGACCCCGAGGAGATCGACCGCATCGTCGGCCAACTGCCCGACCAGGCCGGCTACTACTACCGCTTCTCGGCCGCCAGCGGCTTGCTCGAGAGGAGGAAGCCTTGAAGACCGTCGTCGTCGATCCGATCACTCGGCTGGAAGGCCACGGCAAGATCACGCTGTTCCTCGGGGACGATGGGGAGCTCAAGAACGCCTACTTCCAGATCCCCGAGCTGCGCGGCTTCGAGAAGTTCCTCGAGGGTCGCCCGGTGGAGGAAGCCCCGCGCATCGTCCCGCGGATCTGCGGCGTCTGCCCGGCCTGCCACCACATGGCCTCCGGCAAGGCCGTCGATGCGGTCTACGGCGTGGAACTCCCCCCCACCGCGAAGAAGCTCCGCGAGCTGTTCTTCATGGGCGAGTACATCCACTCCCACGTCGCCCACTTCTACGCCCTCTCCGCCCCCGACTTCGTCCTCGGACCCGGCTCCGACAAGGCCCAGCGCCACATCCTCGGCATCGTCGACAAGGTCGGCCTCGAGATCGGCGGCAAGGTGCTCACCTTCCGCAAGCACGGCCACGAGATCATGAAGGCCGTCGGCGGCAAGTGCACCCACCCGGTCTACAACGTCCCCGGCGGCGTCTCCCGGCCCCTGTCCGACGAGCAGCGCGACGCCGTCGAGGCGATGGCCCGCGAGTGCGTCGAGCTGGGCAAGTTCTCGCTCCAGTTGTTCGACGACGTCGTCCTCAAGAACAAGGCCTACCTCGACATCATCACCGGACCGGCCTACAGGCTCGAAGTCCACAACATGGGCCTGGTCGACGACAAGAACCGCGTCAACTTCTACGACGGCAAGGTCCGCGTGACCGACCTCCAGGGCCGGGAGCTCGTCAAGTACTCCGGCCTCGAGTACCTCCAGCACGTCGCCGAGCACGTCGAGGACTTCACCTACCTCAAGTTCCCGTACCTCAAGCAGCTCGGCTGGAAGGGCTTCGTCGAAGGCGCCGACAGCGGCGTCTACCGCGCCACCCCCCTCTCGCGTCTCAACGCCGCCGACGGCATGGCCACCCCGCTGGCTCAGGCCGAGTACCAGCGGATGTTCGAGACCCTCGGCAAGCCCTGCAACCTGACGCTCGCCACCCACTGGGCCCGCCTGATCGAGCTGCTGTACTCCTGCGAGCGCGCCGTCGAGCTGGCGACCGACCCGCAGATCACCGACAAGCACGTGCGCAACGTCCCGACCAAGACCCCGCACGAGGGCGTCGGCATCGTCGAGGCCCAGCGCGGCACGCTGACCCACCACTACGTCACCGACGAGAAGGGGATCATCCGCAAGGCCAACCTGATCGTGGGCACCACCAACAACAACGCCCCGATCACGATGTCGATCAAGAAGGCCGCCCAACACCTCATCCGGAAGGGCCAACCGGTGGGCGAGGACGTCCTCAACATGATCGAGATGGCGTTCCGCGCCTACGACCCCTGCTTCTCCTGCGCCACCCACTCGCTGCCGGGCCACTTCCCGATGCAGGTCGCCGTGATCGGTCCGGACGGCGACGTGGTGCAGACCCTCGAGCGCTCCTGATGCGCATCGTCGTCCTCGGCCTCGGCAATTCCGTCCTGGCCGACGACACCGTCGGCCTCAAGGTCGCCGATCGCGTCGAGGCGCTCCTGGCCGCCGCCCCGCCGGCCGCCGGAGCCGCGGTCGAAGTCTGCCGCAACGAGTCCGGCGGCTGGGACGTGCTGGACTACGTCGAGGGCGCCGACGCGCTGGTGCTGGTCGACGCCAGCACCGACTCGACGCTCGCACCCGGCGAACTGCGCTGGTACGACCCCCGGACCCTTGCCTCGTTCACCTCGGGACGCCTGCGCGGCGTGCACAACATCGACATGTTCACCGCCATCGACTACGCGCGACGGATGGGCACCCGCGTTCCGTCCGCGATCCACGTGCTGGGCATCGGGGTTCGGGACGTGCTGACCCTCACCGAGGACTGCACGCCGCCCGTCGCCGCGGCGATCGAGCCCGCCGCCGTCGAGGTCCTGACCCGCGTCACCGCCGTCGCCGCTTCCCGCTGAGCCGGCTCTCCCGCGCGACCCCGCAGCGCCGGGCCCGCCTCGATGCACGGAACACTACGTCTTGCCCGTGTCGACCGCCAATGACACCATGGTCTCGGCGTTCACCGCGACGCACCAGGCCGTCGAGGCCGGGCGGCGGCCCCTGCTCGACGAAGGAGGACCCTCCGGGATGAACCGACTCGAACCGTCGCTGGCCCTCGTCGCGCTGCTGCTGGCCGGCAGCGCCGCCGCCTGCCAGGGCAAGACCGAACCACCCTCCGAACCCCCGCCCAGCGGCGGCTTGGCCGGCTCGCCGCCGGTCGCTCTGTACCCGCCGGGCACTCCCGGACCGGACGCAGTCGGGCCGCCCGTCGTCGCCGACGTCGCCGCTCCGCCGGAGCCCGACGCCGTCGCTCCGCCGCCGGAACCGCCGGATGCGGCGAGCGTGCCTCCTCCGTCGCCCGACGCGGTCGTGGACGCCGCGTCGTTCGCGGCCCCGCCGGACGTCCTTCCCGAGGCGACGCGCCGCGACACCGCAACGCGGGAGGTCGTCTCGGCGCCGGACGTCGCGCGGGAGGTCGTCTCGACGCCGGACGTCGCGCGGGAGGTCGTCTCGGCGCCGGACGTCGCGCGGGAGGTCGCGTCGCCGGACGACGCAGGCCGCTTGCCTGAGGCGACCGTCTCCGAGACCGTCGCCGCGCCGGAGGCCGGGACGTCGGGGCCCGACCCGCAGGCGGCGGCCCGCACCTTCGCGGGCGCGCAGAACAACGTGCAGCGTTGCGCCGAGGCCGAGGGACGGGGCGAGTTGCGGGTCCGGGCGCGCGTCCGCGGGAGCGACGGCCGGGTCCGCGAGGTCACCATCGAATCGCGGTACACCGACGCGGCGGAGCAGTGCGCCCGCAACCTGATCGCCACCCTGCGCTTTCCGACCTTCGCCGGCGAGTCCGCGACGCTCGAGTACACCTACGTCATCGCCGACCTGCCGACCACCACGGACCTCGGGCCCGGCGCGACGCTGGCACAGCAGCTGGAGGCCGAGGAGAGCCGCCTGCGGCGTCTCGCCAAACGCTGCATCGTCGGCGTCACGGGAGCCGTCACGGTGCACGTCTGGGTCAGCGCCGAGACGCGGACGGCGACCCTGCGGCGCGTGGACGGCGACGTCACGGCCGAGCAGCGCGAGTGCCTGAGCGAGGTCGCCCGCTCGGCCAACCTCCCGAACCTCCCGAGCAGCGCCGAGCGCTCCTGGCGCATCCAGTAGCGGCCGCCCGCGCGGTTGGGCGCGGCGTGCCTGTCAGGGAGGCGACGGGTCGGGCCGAGGCTCCGGTTCGTCGAGCACCACGTCCAGCGTCAGCTCGAGCGTGCCCGCCGCTTCGTCCGGAACGACCTCGGTGCGGTAGGAGCCGAACGGTCCGACGATCGACTGCAGCGCGTCCCACAGGTCGAACCGGTCGTCCGTCCACGCGGCCGCCGAGTACCACTCGCCCGACCGCTGCCGCAGCGGAGGCAGCTCCTCCGGCTCCACCCGCCGGCGCTCCTCGCCGTCCGCGTCGACGACGCGGATCGTCACCGCGCCCACCCGGTAGCGCGGTCCCTCATCCACCTCGAACCACACCCGCAGCTCGTCTTCCGACCGGACCAGCGGCGGTTCGCGCACGCGCGCCGTCGCCCAGCCCCGATCCGCGCAGTCGGCCTCGATCCGCCGTGCATGCTCGTCCACACCCTCGTACAGCACCGCGAACGCCTCGAGCAGCGACGGGTAGGTCACCGGCAACTCCGCGCCGTGCACGTCCGGGCGCAACTCCTCCGCCGTTCGCCCGCAGGCCGCCGTCGCGCCGACCTCCGTCAGTCGCACCGGCTCGCCCTCCAGCGCCCGGGGCGGCTCGTGGGCCGCCGGTGCGGCATCCGAGCAGCGCCAGTCGCCGCCCTCCGGCCCCAGCGACAGCTCGCAGAACCGCAACAGGTCGAATCCGAGCACGCCGTCCCCGGAACAGGCCTGGCGCTCCGCGCGGGTCACCACCGAGACCGCCGTCGTCCGTTCCCAATCGTCCAGCGCCACGCTCGTACCCTGCACCTCCAGCGCCTCCCCGGTGCCGCCGACCCACACGTGTCGCACGATTCCGGTCCGCGCCGCCTCGGCGGTCGGCGGTGCTTCGCCCGGCTCCCGCTCGATGTGCGCCGGCAGACCCTCGCGCCGGGCCCGCGCCGCCAGCTCGCGACCCGGGGCCACGTCGTCGTACAGCACGGTCTGGCTGCTGCCCGTGTCCACCAGCAGCCGCGTCTCCCGCCCGTCGACGACGGCATCGACCAGGTAGTACCACCCGCGGTCCTCGCCGGCCTCGCCGAGCCGACAGCGCTCGAGCGGCCCACTGGCCGCGCCCGGGCCGGCCGGCGACGACCGGTCTTCGCCCTCGGGCACCACGGTCAGACGACCGGCCCGGAAGTCGAGCACCACCCGCTCGCCCGACTCGGCCAGCCGTTGCGGCGAGACCCCGCCCCAGTATCCGAAAGTGCGCAGCGCGGCGCTGTAGACCACCGCCGGCGCGTCCAGCCGGTCGACGGGCAGCCCGGGGACGTGGAGCACGCCCGCCTCTGCGCGCCGCGCGAACACCGGGCGCCCCAGCACGTCCCTTCCCTCGCCCTCGGCCCCGACGGCCTCGACACCGCAACCCCACGCCGTCGCGTCGGTGAGGAAATGCCACTCCGCTCCCGAGTCGAGCAGCAGCGGCACCGGCGTGCCGCGCACCCGGGCCTCGAGCAGCGGCATCGCCAGCGGGCCGTTGCCGATCGCCACCGTCCGCACGGTCGCCTGCGGCGGCCGGCAGCCCGCCGTCGCCGCAAGCGCCCACGCGGCGAGGACCACGAACAGTCGGCGTCCGCGTGCCGGTTCCCGCTCGAGCATCACCGCTCACCTTAGTCGGGGCGCCGTCGGCGCGCCACCGCGGCGGGCGGTGGACCCACCGCGCCGGGTCCGGTATCGTGGAGGCGGCGGGCGAACGCGTGTCGCGGCCCGCGACCGGGGGAGGGCACAGTGATGCAGCGAATCGGATGGCTCGCCTGGACCGCGCTCCTCGCGGCGGCCGCGTGCAGCAGCCCGGCGCCGTTCCCTCGACCGCTGCCGCCGGCCCCGCCGGCGGAGGCGGACGCCGGCCCGACCGGCGACG
>CAZMRP010000048.1:0-14547 GCA_964568275.1 uncultured Myxococcales bacterium | reverse complement strand
CAGGTCGCCGCGAGCAGCGCGGCGGCGGCGAGCAGGATCCTCGAGCGTGGTCTCGACATGCCGCGAGTCCTAGCCGATGGGAGGTCGGGGCGCCAGGACCGGGCGGGCGCCGGCCGGCGGGCCGGTCAGTCGCCGTTGCCGTTGTCGTACAGGGTGCCGAGCCGCAGCACGCGGAAGCGGGCGAGGTCGATCCGGTCGAGCAGCGCGTAGCTGTCGAGAACGTCGGCGGCCCAGTAGGCCTGCGCCTCGGGGGAGTTCTCGGCGTAGAGCGACAGCGCGCCCGAGTAGTCGCCGACGTAGGCGCCGTAGGTCTGCAGCGCGCGCAGCACCAGTTTCCCGGCCGGGCTGACGTCCAGGGCGTCGACGTCCACCGCGGGGTCGAACTGGATCCGGCCGCCGCAGGGGATGCCGCGGGTGCTGATCGCGTCGTCGCCGACCCGCGCCTGTCCCGTGCTGGCCGGCGGGGTGAACCAGCCCGACCGGATGTGCGGATAGGCGACGATCAGCGCGTGGTCGATGCGCCCGGCGGCCACTTCCTCCATCCGGATCAGGCCGGCGACGAGCGGGAAGCCGCAGGCCCGGGCGCCGTGCGCCATCCACCAGGGGTCCGCCAGGGTCGCCGGGGTCCGCACCCCGGTGCCGCGCAGGTCCGCCTGCGCGCACAGCCCCGCCCGCCAGCCGCCGCTCTCGAACCGCATGTTCCAGCAGCCCCACTCGAGCCCTCGGCCGCGGTCGACGATCAGCAGGTGGTGGTCGCTCTCCGGGTCCGGCGCCGCGTCCGCGGGGATCGGCATCGTGCCGACGGCGTTCATCCCGTTGTCGCCGAGCCACCCCTCGCCGCCCACGCCGGCCGACACCTCGAAGGTCGCCGTGCCGGCGTCGGCCCAGAACAAGGGGATCGAGTAGCCGGCGATGTTCACGTCGAGGTGCGGGCCCCAGGGGGAGCTGGAGCCGAAGTCCGCGATCAGGGCCGCGCTGTCCGGCTCCAGCTCCGGATCCGGCGGGATCGGCGTGTTCCACGGGCTGTCGTCGGAGAACGGGCGCCACACGGCGTCGGGTCCGGCGGAGTCGTCGGCGCCCGCGTCCTCGGGCGTCGCGTCCGGAGTCGGGAGGTCCGCGGTCCCGGCGTCGTCGCCGGGTGCGACGTCCGGAAGGTCCGTGTCGGGAGAGACCTCCCCGACGTCGGCCGCGTCCGGCCCGGGACCGTCGCCCGCGTCGCCGCAGCCGACGGACAGGCAGAGCACGAGGAGCGGCAGTCGTCGCAGGCCGGGCCGGCCGGCGAACGGCGCGAGCCACGCGGGAACTCGTCGAGTCGTCGTCATGCCTGCGACGGTGGACCGTGGAGCGGTCCGGCGTCAAGGGGGTCGGAGGTCGAGGTGCCGGAAACCGGGGCGCCAGGGACGGGCTAGCGGCGATCCATGAACAGCAGCAGGATGTACCAGAACATCAGCGCGACGGAGGCGAACAGCGCCAGCGAGGCGGCGACGTGCTGGTGGGTGCGGTAGTGGTGCAGGACGTTGGACGTGTAGTAGAGGATGTAGCCCGCCGCGAGCACCACCATCGCCACCGAGAACAGCGTGCCGAGCTGGAAGCCGAACAGGACGGCGCAGAGGATGATGCCGAGGGCGATGAAGCCGCCGACCATCAGGATCGAGCGCATCCAGCTGAAGTCGGTGCGCAGGATGAAGACGGTGCCGGTCAGGCCGGCGAACAGCGTGCCGGTGAGCAGCGCCGCCGTGGGCAGCACCTCGGGCGAGGTGTAGAAGGCCGCGATGTACAGCAGCGGCAGGAAGAGGATCGCCTCGGCGACGACGTACAGCCCGAGGCCGACGTACTGCATCGGGACCGAGCGGTCCGAGCGGGCCCACTTGTCGGCGACCCAGCCCACGACCATGAACAGGCCGAGCACGAGCAACCAGCCGTACTGGGTCGCAACCATCTGGAAGATCAGCGGCTCGACCTGCGCCTTGAGCGGTCCGAGCAGGAGGAACTCCAGGCCGACGAAGGCGCCGACGGCGCCGGCCAGGTGGGCGTACGTGCGACGGATGAACGCGGCCCGCTCGGCGGGCACCGCCTGCGCGGCGGGCACCGCGGTCGGGTAGGGCTGCTGCTGTCGGGTCTCCCAGGCCATCGGACTCCTCCCGCCGGCCCCGGCGCCACGGGCAGGCGTGCTGCCGCCCGCCGCCGCCGGCCGGTCGAGGCCAAGCTAGCGCATCGACGGGGCGGAGTCCACGGGCTCCGGGCGGGGAGGAACGGCGGACTTGCACTTTGCGTCGTTTTGGAGAGAATGCAACCAATTCGGACAGGAACGCTTGATCCGGTTCCTGCCGAAGCACAGGAGGTTCCGATGGGCAAGCCGTTCGCCAGTTGGATCGTCGCGCTGGTCGCGACCCTGCCGGGCCTGGGGCTCACCGGGTGCGGGGACGACGACACGGGCGCGTCGGACGTCGTCGACGCCGTCGACGAGGGGACGGCGGACGTCCCGGTCGAGGTACCCGAGGACGTTCCGGCGGACGTCCCGGTCGAGGTACCCGAGGACGTTCCCGCCGACGTCGACCCGGGTCCCTGGGACGTGGTGATCACCGTCGAGGTCGACGGCCGGACGGTTCCCGTCAACCTGGCAACGCTGGACCGCACCACCTACGACGGCCACGACGCCCTGCGGCTGACGCGGGTGGTCGAGCAGGCCGCGCTGCTGATGCCCTGGGACTACCACTACGACTTCATCAGCAACGACGGCTTCGACCCGCTGACCGTGCGGCTCGAGGGCGACCTGGGCAAGCTGCCCTGCTACGGCGAGCTGGAGCTGGGGTTCCTGTGGTGGGACGGCGAA
Organism: uncultured Myxococcales bacterium; assembly: GCA_964568275.1. Taxonomy (GTDB): domain Bacteria; phylum Myxococcota_A; class Polyangia; order DRWM01; family JAAZOP01; genus JAAZOP01. The sequence continues at coordinate 11,714 of CAZMRP010000048.1, read as the reverse complement.
GACAACCTCCGCATCGCCTGGGACCCGTCGCTCGGGTTCCCCGGCTCGCTCGGGGTCCAGGGGATGCACGGCGGGATCATCCGCGCGACCCCGATCGCCGTCACGTCGATGGTGGTGGCGGTGGGCGAGGGCCGGACACTGGTCGACCTGACGGCGCAAGCCACGGTGGACGTCGTGGACTACCTGAACCCCGAAGACGGGGCGATGCCGTCGGTTCCGTTCGCGGACGTGGTGGCGGCGGCCGGCGGGACGGCCCCGGAGGCGTTCGCGTACAAGATGTGGGGCAACGACGGCTGGTCGAACGCCGACGACAACCTGATGCCCTGGGAGAACGCGCAGCACGCCTGGGTCCGCGTCGACACCCGCCGCGTGGTGATCGAGGAAGGCTGGAACACCGAGGAGTGTTGCTGGCGCGCGCGGGACACGATCCTGATCAAGGGGCGGGCGCCCTAGCGCCGCGCCGGAGGACGACGATGAGAAACCACGCCTGCGGGATGACCCTGCTGCTCGCCGCGCTGTGCGCGGCGCCCGCCGCCTGCGGCGGCGACGACGGGACGGCCGACACCGTCGAGGACGCGACGGACGCCCGCGACACCCCCGAGAGTGTCGACGACGTCGCGCCGGATGACCTGCCCGGCGACACGGCCGAGGACGCGACGGACGTGCCGGTCGAGGCGGAGGCGGATGCCCCGGCCGAGGAGGCCGAGCCGGGCCCGTGCGACGGCATGACCGACGTCAACTGCCTCGAGATCCAGCTCGGCGAGCGGATGTTCTACCGGCGGCTCGACGACTACGAGACGCAGGAGATCGACGACGAGGGGACGAGCCGCACGGTGGTCTACCTGCCCGACCTGCTCGACGAGGCGGTGACGCCGACGCCGGAGGATTTCCGCTACCAGGGGTACGGCACGGACGGCTACACCTACGGCGGCTTCGCCACCTGGGACAACATGCTCCACGGGTACATCGAGCTGGGCAACCGGCGGTTGTACTGGGACCCGAGCCAATTGCTGCCCAACTCCTGGAACATCCGCGACACCTACCTGATCGTGCTCTCGCCGGCCGGCGGCTGACGGTTCGCGGTCGATCGCCCGTCCGTTCGCCGGAACGGTGTTCTTGTCTGTTTATGTCATTTTTGGATTGCAACGCGCATGTCGGCCCGCTAGATCCGCCTCGACCGGCCCCCAAACGCCCAACCGGCGTCGGGGCGCGGCGAGGAGGAGCGTCATGCGAAGGTGGAGCATCCTGGTTGCCTTGCTGGCGGCGCTGGCGCTGCCGGGCTGCGGAGACGACGACAACGGCACGCCGGACGACGGCGGCACCGACGACGTCGAAATCGGGGCGGACGCGGACGCCGACGCGGACGTGGAGCCGGACGTGCCGGCGGACGTGGAGCCGGACGTGCCGGCGGACGTGGAGCCGGACGTGCCGGCGGACGTTCCCGCGGACGTGGAGCCGGACGTCCCGGCGGACGTGCCCGCCGACACGCCGGCCGACGTCGCGGACGTGCCGGTCGATCCGTGGGACGTCGTCGTGAACGTCGAGGAGGGGACGACGGTCACGCCGGTCAATCTGTCGGCGATTCCGCGGACGGTGATCGGCACCGACGAAGGGGTGCTGCTGTCGGACGTGGTGGATGCCGCGGTGCTGGAGGCCACGCGCTGGCCCAACACCTATGACTTCATCGGCAACGACGGCTACGACCCGCTGGTCGAACGGCTGGAGAACAACCGCGGCCGGCTGCCGTTCTACGGCGAGTTGGAGCTGGGATACCTGTACTGGGACACCGGCTCGAGCAGCCTCCGCATCAACTGGGACGCGTCGCTCGGCTTTCCCGGCTCGCTGCGCGTCCAGGGCATGGACGGCGGCACGATCCGGCTGATGCCGATGACGGCCGCCGAGTTGCTGGTGCGGGGCGGCGGAGGTCGCGCGCTGGTCGACCTGTCGACCCTGACCACGGTGAACGTGGTCGACCCGCGGCACCCCGAGGACGGCGAGCAGCCGATGGTGCCGTTGACGGACGTGCTGACGGCGGCGGCCGTCACCGGCGCGGACGCGCTGGTCTACCGCTGCTACGGCTCGGACGGCTACACCTACGCCGACGACAACCTGATGCCGTACGCCAACCTGCAACACGCCTACGTCAAGCCGGCGGACCGCGGCGTGGTGCTCGAGGACGGCTTCGATTCGACGGTGCGTTCGTGGCGCAGCCGCGACACGGTGGTGCTGCTCGGGCTCACCCCGTAGCCGTCGGCGGACCGTGACGGGGCCGACCGCCGTCGTCCCGGCGACCGTAGACGCCGGGCCTCCCGTCCGCTGGAGGTGAGCGATGATCCGCGAGACTGCCTGCGTGCTCTGCGCCGCGCTGCTGGTCGGGAGCCCCGCCCGCGCTGACGACCGGTCGGTGGTCGTGCAGACCGATCGGTTGCTCTCGTGGCGGGCCGACGACGGCAGCTTCCTGTGGCTGGGGGCCTGGGTGCTGACCGACTTCCAGGCCTTCCCGCGCACCGAGACCGGCTACGGCGCGTCCTGGGACGCCGACTTCGCGCTCCGGGCGGCGCACGGCACGGTCCGGTTCCGCTGGGGCGAGTGGATGTGCGGGCGGCTCGACGGGGAGTTCTCGGACGCCTCCGCCGAGGTCCAGGACGCGTGGCTCGAGTACTGCGGGCTGGCGCCGTACTTCCAGGTCCGGGCGGGGCGGTTCCGGGTCCCGTTCGGGTTGGTGCAGCAGTTCCGGACGCCCGAGCTGAAGCTGCACGACGCGGCGATGATCGCCGGCAACCCGAAGGACTTCCGCGACCTGGGGCTGGAACTGCACGGCACGTTCTGGCTCGACCGGGTGCGCTGGGCCGTGGCGCTGGTCACCGGCAGCCGCGACGTGGCGGTGGACGTCAACGAGAAGCCGGACGTCGTCGGGCGGCTGACCTTCCACCCGTTGATGGGGTTCGGGCCGTGGTTCGAGCGGCTGAGCTTCGGCGGTTCGGCGGGGTGGGGCGAGGGGCCGACGCGACACGGGTTCCGCGGGCGGAACACGGCGGACTACACGTTCCTCGCGCCGCCGACAGTCCGTGGTGCGCGGTGGCGCGCCGGGGCGGAGCTGGAATGGGCGACCCCGGGGTTCCGGCTGGCCGCCGAGTACCAGCACGGCTCGTACGACCGCGAGGGGATCACCGACAACCAGCGGCTCGGCAGCACGATGGTCGCGGTCGCGGACCTCGACCCGCAGGTGGTCTGGGGCTGGTACGTCGAGCTGTCCGGGCATCCCTACGGCGGGGTCGACGCCCACGGCGACCCGTACGACGGCCTGGAGCTGGCGGCGCGGTTCGAGCACGTGGAGTTCGGCGACGGCGACCGCCCGCTGGTCACCTCCGCGGGGACCGAGCAGCACGCGCCGCTGCTCGACTCGTGGGTCCAGGCGGTCACGGCCGGCGCGAGCTGGTACTTCGGCTTCGGGTTGCGGCTGTCCGCGGCGTACCAGGCGTTGCGCTACGGCCGCGCCGCGCTGGCCTCGGACCACGAGGACGGCGACCCCGACGAGGGCGAGCGCTGGGTCCATCACGTCTTCGCCCGCGCCCAGTTCGTCTACTAGCCGCGGCCGGTCGGCAGGGCTTGACGCGGGGCGCCCGGGTTCCCAGGATCGCCCCATGGTCAAGACCCGCAAGCCGTCCGCCGCGCCTTCGTCCGAGCAGGCCGCATATCTCACGACCGCCGAGGTCGCGCGCGTCCTGCGCCTCAACCAGAAGAAGGTCTACGCGATGCTGCAGGAACGCCGGCTCCCCGCGGCCCGCGTCTCCGGCAAGTGGCTCTTCCCGCGCGAGCTGCTCGAACGCTGCGTGGCGGAGCACACGGTGTATCCGGCGACCGGCGTGATGGGCGCGCTGCTCGACACGCTGCTCGTGCTGCAGGGCTCCGACGACTGGCTGCTCGGCCGCGTGATCGACGCCTTGCGCGCGCGGCCCGGCACGGCCATCGCCACCGCCCCGGTCGGGAGCCTCGAGGGGCTGAAGGCGCTGGCGGGCGGCGGTGCCCACGCCGCCTGCTTCCACCTGCCGGACGAGGAGGTCGTGGGGCTCGTGCCCGAGGGCGAGACCTGGTACCTGCTCGACCTGGCCGAGCGCGAGCAGGGCCTGATGTACGCCGGGAAGGGTCCGGGCGGGCGCGCGCCGCGGGGTGCGGCCGATCTCGTGCGGCGGCGCCTGCGGCTGGCCGATCGGCAGGCCGGGTCCGGGACGCACCGGCTGACCCGGCGGCTGGTCGAGCAGGCGGGGGAGCGGCCGGCCGCGCTGCGGACCGTCGGCCCCTACTCGTCGCACATCGAGGTCGGCCTGGCGGTGCGGGCCGGGCTGGCCGACGTCGGGCTGGGGGTGCGGGCGGCGGCCAAGCTGTGCGGGCTGTCGTTCCGCCCGCTGCACCGCGAGACCTTCCGCCTGGCGGTTCCGGCGCGGTACTTCGGTCACCCGCGGATGGTCGAGTTCTTCCAGGCGCTGCTGGCCGAGTTCGGCGCGGCGCGCAAGCGGAAGCTGCCGGGGTACTCGTTCGAGCCGCTCGGGCGCACGCGGCCGCTCAAGGCGCCGGCGGCTTGAACGGCGGCCCGTCGGTCGAGGAGCCCGGGGCCGGCGGCGGCGGGCGAGGCTCACGGCGGCACGTTGCAGGGCGGCAGACGGAGCGCGCGCCACCCGGGGGTGCGGATGGTCCGGGGCTGCCGGAACGGCTACAATGCGTCGGCGCGGCGGACGGAGCCGGTCCCCGGCGGGGACGGCACGGCGCGGCACGGAGGGCTCGATGCAGGCACAGGCGATCGCGCGACGATGGTGGACGGCTCTCGCCCTGGCGTTGTCGTTCGCGGTGGGGGCGGGGTGCGGCGACGACACCGGCCCGACCGACACGGCGGGCGACTCGGGCGGCGAGGCCGACGTTCCGGGCGAAGCCGCGGCGGATGGCGACGCGGACGTCGAGCCGGACGTTCCGGGCGAGGCCGAGGTGGAGGCAAGCGCGGACGCCGACGCGGACGTTGTGCCCGACGTTCCGGCGCCCGCCTGCGAGGACCACAACGGCTGGACGGCCGACGTGGAACTGGCCGGCTCCGGAGACACGCTGATCGAGTACCGCGGATACGTGGGCGCGGCGGCGCCCTACGAGGTGCTGCGGGTGCAGATCATCGGGGAGAACGTCGGCCGCGTCCGGCCGGGCGTCTACGACCTCGCCGGCACCTCGTGGGAGGACTGCGAGGTCTGCGTGTCGATCCTCACCGGCTGCGCCAGCGGGCCCTGCCAGCGCTTCTTCTACCCGGAGGCGGGGACGATCGAGATCACGGCGATCGGCGGGGTCGGCGAGCGGTTCGCGGCCCGGCTCCGCGGGATCGAGATGGTGGAGTACGAGATCCTGGACAGCGGGATCGCCCCCGACCCGCTCCCCGGCGGCGACGACTGGTGCATCGCGGACTACGCCTTCGACCGGACGGCGACGAGCAGCCACGACGCGATCTGCGGCCGCCCCACCGTGCCGTGCCTCGACGAGACCGTCCTCGACTTCGCGCTCGAGAACTGCGTCACCGGCGAGTTGGTCTGGATGACGACCCTGGCCGCCGGCCGGCAGGCGCTGGTCTACACGATGGTCACGGGGTGGTGCCCGTACTGCGCCGACTGGATGACCACGATGGTCGGCCACCAGGCGACCTACGGGTCCGCGGGGCTCACGGTGGCCTACGTCTACGGCGAGAACGTGTCGGAGGGGCCGCGGCCCAGCCTCGCGGACTGCCGCAACTACGCCGTGCGCCACGGGGCGAACCCGGACGACTTCTACCTGGACCACGACGGCAGCTACAGCCTCGCCGCCACGACCTACGCGATGTGGCCCTGGACCGCGCCCTCGGACACGATGGGGCTGCCCTGGACGACGATCCTCGACGCCGAGACCTACCAGTACGTGTTCACCAGCGAGGACCACTCCCGCGACTTCGAGACCGTGCTGCGCGGGCTGCTCGGGCTGTAGCCGGGTCGGCGGCGCGGTACGCGCGCCGCGCGCACGCAACCCCGTTCGCGCCGGGTTCCGTCAAGCGCTCTCACCGGTCGCCGGCCGGGCTCGCCGCCGGCGCGGCGAAGCGGCGCACGGCCCCCAGGCTCACGGTGAGCGCCAGCGAGACCACGGCGGCGCCGATCCAGAACAGGTACGCGCGGTCGAACCCGTAGTGCGGCACCCCGTCGACCACCGACTTCTGCGACTCGAGCAGGGCGCCGGAGACCCAGTCCTGGACCGCCGCGCCGAGGTAGCTGAACAGCCCGATGAATCCCATCGCCGCGCCGGTGGCCTCGCGCGGGCAGACGTCGACCGCCATCAGCCCGCCCAGGAACACCAGCAGGCCGCCGATCGCGAACCCGATGCCGCCCACCAGCGCCCGGTCGAGCCACGGGTTCCCGGGCGGCACGAGGTACAGGCCGACGAGCGTCGCGATCAGCGTCACGCCGTACAGCAGCAGCACCGGCACGCGCCGGGAACGGAACAGCACGTCCGAGACGGTCCCCGAGAGCACCGTGCCGACGACGCCGACGATCGGCAGGATCGAGGTCGTGATTCCGGCGTCGATATCGCCGTATCCCTTCGCCTCCTGCAGGTACAGCATCAACCAGCTGGTCATGCCGAAGCGGGTGACGTAGAGCGAGGCGCTGGCGAGTCCGAGCAGCCAGATCGTCGGGCTGCGCAGCACGCCGAGCTGCAGGCGTCCGAGCGGCGTCGGCTGCGGCGGCTCCGGCTCCCGCTCGAGCTCGGCGATCGACGGCAGGCCGTAGGTCCGCGGCCGGTCGAGGATCAGCCAGAACAGGAGCGCGCCCACCACCAGGCAGACCGCGCCGGGGGCCCAGAATCCGGCGCGCCAGCCCCAGGCCGCGACGACCGCCGCGGTGCCCGCGAAGGTCAGCCCCTCGCCGATGCTGTGGGCGGTGCTCCAGACCGAGTACAGCGTCCCGCGCCGGCGGGTCGGGAACCACTGCGACAGGCTGACCACGCTCGGGGCGCAGCCCATCGACTGGAACCAGCCGTTGAGCGCCCACAGGACGGCGAAGGCCCAGAACGCCGACGAGAAGCCGAACAGCACGTTGAGCGCGGCCGAGGCGACGAGCCCCGCGCCCATGAAGCGGCCGATGTGTGCGCGGTCGGCCAGGAAGCCGTTGACGAACTTGCCGATCGCGTAGGTGAACAGCAGCGCCGAGCCGATCTGCCCCAGCTCGCCGGCGTCGGCGATCCCCGCCTCGATCATCGGCTTCTTGGCCACCGACAGCCCGAGGCGCGCCGTGTAGTAGAAGCTGTAGCCGCCGGTGATCGCCAGCACCGTCATCCAGCGCGCGCGGCGGTAGCGCCGCGCGACGGTCGGCGGGTCGTCGACCACCGGTCGGTCGGGCCGCGTGGCCAGGAAGCGGAGCGCGCGCGAGAGCATGCCTTCCTCGTCCCGGCGTCGCGGTCGCGCCGCGGGACGGGGCATCCTCCCGGTTTTCGTCCCGCGAGGCAATCCGGTCGGCGCGGCCCGCCGGTGTCGCGGTCGTTCCCGTGCGCTCCGCCGACGCGTCCGGCTTGCCCGGACCGCCCCGCCGGAGGCAGGATGGCGGCCGGACGGGGGCCGGCAAGGGGAGCGGATGACCGACGTCGGAACCGAACTGGTGCGCGCCGTCGACCCGCCCGCCGAGGTCGCGCCGTGGGTCCTCGGCGGCCTCGACCTGGCGAACTGGTCGCTGACGATCCGCGGCACCTGGATCTTCGACGGCGCGATCGACGCCGCGCGGTTGCGCGAGAGCCTCGGCCGGACGCTGGCGCTCTACCCGCACCTCGGCGGCCGCTGCGTGGACGGCAAGCGGGTCGACCCGACGAACGCCGGCGTCCCGTTCGCGCAGGCGGAGCGGCCCGAGCTGTCGGTCGAGGACGCCTGCGCCGCTCCGGCGCTCGCCGGCGGCTTCTCCCTGCCGCTCGACCGCGGCCGCGTGCGCCAGGGGCGGGACGCGCCGCTGACCGTGATGCTGACCCGGCTCCGCGACGGCTGCGTGCTCGGCGTGCGCGTCTCCCACGCGGTCCTCGACGGCCACGGCTTCTACGGCATGGTCCGGACCTGGAGCTGCCTCCACGCCGGGCGGCCGTTCGACCCTCCGCTGCTCGACCAGGCGCGGGTGCCGCAGGGGGCCGGACGCACGCGCGCCGAGACGGTCCGCGCGGCGACCGCGGCGGGCTGGTGCAAGCTGCGCTGGAGCGGACTGCTGACCACCGTTCCGCTGCTGCTGCTGGGCAAGCTGCACCAGCGGGCCGCGGCCGTGCACTTCTCTCCGGCCGCGCTGGAGCGGCTGCGGGCGGCCGCACGGCGCGAAGCGGGGCGCGACGACCTGACGACCAACGACGCGCTGTCGGCGCACCTGACGCGGTCGTGCGTGGCGCTGCACGACCTGCCGGCGGGGACGCCGTGCGGGCAGGTGACCGTGGTCGACCTGCGGGGGCGGCTCCCGTCGCTGCCCGCGACCTTCGCCGGCAACGGGTCGTTCGTGGTGCCCACGGCGGAGTTCGCCGCGGGCGCCGGGCTGGGCGAGGTGGCCGGTCGGACCCACGACAACCTGGCGCGGGCGTTCGGCGGGACCCCGCCGGCGGTGGAGCGCGACGTGGCCCTGACGCAGGACCTGATGCGCCACCGCCTGCTGATCGTGCCGTATGACGTGGTCGCGGCGCACCAGCGGCGTCCGACGGTCGTGTACGTCAACAACTTCGCCCGGCTGCCGATCTACGACGTCGACTTCGGCGAGCCCGGCCGGCCGGTCCGGCCGGTGCGCGTCGTCCCGCACGACCTGCCGGACCCGGTGCTGATCTGGCCGGCGCCGCCCGCCGACGGCGGGGTCGAGGTCTACTTCACCGGGCGGATGGCGCATGCGCTGTGGCGTCGCTCACCGGACGACCCGTGGTGGAGCGAGCTGCGGCGGTTCGAGCGGGACTAGCGCGGGTCGGGACGCGGTCGGGGTCGGTTCGCCGAGCTGCAGGTCGTGGTCGCCGAAATCGTCGGGCGCCGCGCGGGGCGACGGCCGGACCGCGCGGTGGTATGCTCCTCGTGTCATGTCCCGACCGTCGGCCCGAACGGCGATCCTCGCCGGCGTGCTGCTCGCCGCCTGCGCCTGCGCCGATTCGTCGAGCGGGCCGTGCAGCGGCAACGACTGCGGGGGACACGGGGTCTGCGTGGCGGTGGGCGACACCACCTACTGCTGGTGCGCGGCCGGGTTCCACCCGGTCGGCATGGTCTGCGCGGCCAACGACTCCACCGACCCGTGCCGGGACGTGCTGTGCTGGGGACACGGTGTGTGCCGCGTGACCCTGGACGACCTGCCGGTCTGCGACTGCGAGCCCGGCTACGACGTGTACTACGACCTGTACTGCCTGCCGCACGTCGAAGGGGACGCGGAGACCGACGGCGGCGACGGCGAAGCGGAAGGCGAGGCCGGCGAGACGGACGACGTTCCGGACCTCACCTACGACTGGCAGACCGGGGCGTGGGGCGACTGCTCGGCGCCCTGCGGCGGCGGGACCCAGCTCCGCAGCGTGACCTGCGTGCGCAGCGACGGGGAGACGGCGGACGACGCGCTGTGCACCGCGACGCGGCCCGCGGACCGCCGGGCCTGCAACACGGACCCCTGCTGTTCCACGGACGCTCTGGTCCAGAACCGGCGTTGTGACGGCGACGAACGGGTCCAGTGGGTCGAGTTCGGCAGCAACACCGGCAGCGTCGACGATCGCGCGCGCTGCGCGGACCAGTGCACCGGCTGGGCCGCGGGCGAGGGGCTGTCGGGGTGGTGCTGCCAGCTCTACGAGGATTCCTCGGCCGGGACCAACTGGGTCTGTCGCGTCTACGACGCGCCGACCGATCATGCGTCGACCAACGCCGACGCGTTCGCCGGTCCCGGTCGCTGCCTGTAGCGACACCTCCCCCGCGGCCGATTCCATGATAGAAGTGCGGGTCGCCTCGAGGGCGACCGGGAGGGACGAGATGGCGGACGCTCGGATCGTGGTGCTGGTCGCGTCGACGATCGTCGGGCTGGCGGGCTGTGTTCCGGCCCCGCAGGCGGACTACACGCCCGAGGAGATTTCGCAGCTCGAGTCGCTGCCGGAGCTGATGCGGGTGCTGTACGAGGATCTGAAGCCGACCTGGGACCTGGTCGACCGGGCGGCGCCGACCGCGACCGAGCTCGAGGCCGCGGGAGTCGTGGCGGTGCGGGTCGAGCGCGCCGCGGGGGCGCTCGTGGAGCGCTTCGCCGCCGAGCGGCCGGAGGACTTCGCCGCCGACGCCGAGCAGCTCCGGGCCCGTGCGCAGGAGCTCGGTCGCGCCGCGGCGGCGTCCGACGTCGACGGCGTCCGCCAGGCGGTCGACGGGCTCGGCCGGAGCTGCGACTCCTGCCACGCCGCGCACCGGTAGCCTGCGGGAACCGAGCGGCGTCGGGCCCGGCGACGGCGGAGCGGGGCGAGGGGAGGGCGAGACGATGGGCGCGGTGCTGGTCCTCGAGGACGGTCGGACCTTCGCGGGGCGTGGTTTCGGCGCGGACGGCGAGGCGTTCGGCGAGGTGGTGTTCCACACGTCGATGACCGGGTACGAGGAGATCTGCACCGACCCCTCGTTCCGCGGCCAGCTCGTCTCGTTCACCGCGCCGCACATCGGCAACACCGGCGTCAACGGCGAGGACGCGCAGGCCGAGCGTCCCGCGGCGGCCGGGGTAGTGGTCCGTGCGCTCTCGCTGGCCGAGAGCAGCTGGCGCGCCAAGGGCTCGTTTCCCGACTGGCTGGCGCGACACCGGTTGCCGGGCATCGCCGAGGTCGACACCCGCGCCTTGACCCGCCACCTCCGCGAGCGCGGCGCGATGCGCGCGGGGCTCTGGAGCGCGGCGCCGAGGACGTTCGACCCGGTGGAGCGCGTCCGGCGCCACCCGCCGCTCGAGGGCCGCAACCTGGCCGCCGAGGTGACCTGCGCGGCGCCGTGGACCGTGCCCGCCGCCGGTCCGGCGCGATACCGGGTGGTCGTCGTCGACTGCGGCGTCAAGCGCGGGATCCTCGACGCGCTGGCCCGCCGGGGCTGCGCGCTGGAGGTGCTCCCGGCCGGCTCCGGGGCGGAGGCGGTCCTGGCGTGCCGGCCCGACGGCGTCTTCCTGTCCAACGGACCCGGCGACCCGGCGGCGGTGACGCCGGCGATCGATGCCGCGCGCGGGTTGCTCGGCCGCGTCCCGCTCCTCGGCATCTGCCTCGGACACCAGCTCCTGGGCCTCGCGTTGGGCGCGAAGACCTTCAAGCTGCGCTTCGGACATCACGGGGGAAATCACCCGGTGCGCGACCACCGCACCGGCGAGGTCTGGATCACCGCCCAGAACCACGGCTTCGCGGTCGACCCGGCGACGCTGCCCGCGGACGCCGTGGAGGTCACCCACACCAGCCTCTACGACGGGACCCTGGAGGGGTTCGCCTCGCGCAAGCTGCGGCTGCTGGCGGTGCAGTTCCATCCGGAGGGCTCGCCGGGCCCGCACGACGCCGTCGGGCTGTTCGACCGGTTCGTCGAAGAGCTGGGGGTGCGCTGATGCCGCGCCGGGACGATCTGCACCGGATCCTGGTGCTCGGCTCGGGCCCGATCGTGATCGGCCAGGCCTGCGAGTTCGACTACTCGGGCACCCAGGCGTGCCGGGTGCTGCGCGAGGAGGGCTACCGGGTCATCCTGGCCA
>CAZMRP010000047.1:11275-14876 GCA_964568275.1 uncultured Myxococcales bacterium | reverse complement strand
GACCTGCTCGCGCACGGCGTGCCGTTCGCCCGCGGCCGGCTGGTCGATCTGGACGGCGAGCTGGCCGTGGAGCTGACGGAGCTGGGGACCGCGCCGGGCGGGACCGGAGGCGCAAGCCCCGGGGCCTGAGCGCCCGGCGCCCGGACCGGCCGCGCGGGAGGATCTTCAGGAGGGCGTCACGGCACCGGGTCCGGGACGGCGGAGACCCCCGCGTTGTCGATGCGAACCGGCGGGTCCTCGATCGCCAGGTGCAGCTCCGTCTCGACCCCGCCCCGGATCACCGATAGCGTGATGCCGGTGGCCGTGTAGAGCTGCTCCCAGATTTCCACCGCGTCCGAATCGCGCTCGACCCCGTGGCCGTTGACGGCGGTGACGACGTCGCCCTCGCGCAGGCCGAAGGGACCGCAGCGCACGGTCTCGTCGAGGGCCACCAGGCGGTGGCCGACGAACTGCGCCGCGGGACCCTGGCGGTCGACCACCGGCGCCAGGCGCAGGTGGCCGAGCAGCCGGCCGACGCCGTCGTCGAGGACGCGTTGCAGTTCCTCCCGGGTCGCCGAAGTCGGCGTGGGCTCCGGGCAGACGACGCGCGGGATCGGGGTCGGGTCGGCGCCGCCGGTCCCCTCGTCGGGGCGCCCGTAGACGGTGCGGTCGCGGGGCTCGGCGGCGTCGGGCGCGGGGGAACAGGCGGTCGCCGTCAGGACGGTCGCGAGGAGCGGGAACGGGGCGAAGCAGCGGTGCATCGGGTGGGTCTCCTCCGGACGGAACGGTCGTCGGGGGCCGGCGGGCGCCGCGGGCCTAGTAGTAGCAGCAGCGGAAGCCGACGTTGGGGAACTGGAAGGTGGTGGAGCCCAACGTGAAGTTGAAGGCGCAGGTCAGGCCGAGCGCGGAGTTGTTGGAGGCGCCGCCGCGGATCTCGTAGTAGGTGGAGCCGGAAACGCTGCGGCTGGTGTTGGTCCACTCCTTGACGTTGCCGCTCATGTCGTAGCTCCAGCTGCCGGCGGGGTAGGCGGTGGCGTTGCGGCAGCTGGCCATCGTCTGCGTGGCGAGGATGTCGTCCTGGTCGCCGGCCAGCGAGCTGTTGGTGTCGTAGTCGTTGCCGTTGCAGGTCGCGGCGGCGTAGGTGTTGCCGTAGGGGTACGTGTAGTAGACGCTCGTGCCGCGCTCGCAGGCGAGCTGCCAGTCGTGGGCGTTGCAGAGGTGCCAGCGGGAGCCGGTGTTGCCCGGGGTGCCGTGGCAGACGCCGTCGGAGTTGAGCCGGCAGCAGGCGGCCTCGGCGTCGGCCCGCGTGATGTTGGCCCAGGGCTGGACGCCGTTGGTCGCGCACGGCCGGAGGTTGTTGATCGAGCCGCCGCTCGCGGCCGTGGCGTCGGGTCGGCTGGCCTCCCAGCGCATGACGTAGAAGTCGCGCGCCGTCTCGCGGGTGCCGTCGCCATTGGCATCGATCGAGCCCTGGACGCGGACCGCGCCGGCCGGGGACGCGGTGAGGAAGTAGTTCTCGGCGAAGTTGTCGGTGGTGCCGTCGCAGTTGTCGTCCAGCCCGTTGCACAGCTCGGCGGGGGCCGGGGTGCCGGCGGTGACGGAGCAGATCTGGGTCGTGCGGTCCGCGGCGTTGCAGATGTAGGTCCCGGTCCGCAGGCAAATGCCGGTGCCGGCGCTGCAGGCGTCGGCGGCGTCGGTGGGAGAGTGGTACACGCCGGGCCAGTTCTCGTCGGTGGTGCCGTCGCAGTCCTCGTCGATTCCGTCGCACCGAGTCTCGGGCAGGATCGTGCCCGAGGCGTCGGTCCGGACGGCCGAGGGGTAGGCGCAGTACCACTGGGTCGTCGTGCCGACCAGGCCGCACTGGACGGTGACGCCGGCGCAGGCGCCGAAGGTCTGGCAGAAGTAGTCCGGCGCCCCGACGCTGGGTCGCAGGGCGGCGAAGTCGGGGTCGGCCGCATCGGTCAGCCCGTCGCAGTCGTCGTCGCGACCGTTGCAGTTGTCGTAGTTCGGCGCGACCCGCACGCAGCTGTATTCGCAGCCGTCGCTGTGCGTGCCGTTGAGGTTCCAGTAGTCCTGGTTGCAGGCCGCCACCCGGCACTCGCCCGTCCCGGAGGTGCCGGGCACGCAGGTCGCCGTGGCGTTGGGCAGGACGCAGTGGTTGCCGCACGCGCCGCAGTTGAAGAGGTCGTTGGCGAGGTCGAAATCCTCGTCGGTCAGCGTGTCGCAGTCGTCGTCGACCCCGTTGCAGGTCTCGAGGCCGCCCGGGATCTCGCCGTCGCAGACCCAGACGCCCAGGTCGCACAGCGGCGTGCCCATCACGCAGACGCCCGGCCGCGTGCAGTCGAAGGTGTCGGTCACCGACTCGTCGTAGGAGCCGTCGCAGTCGTTGTCGCGCCCGTCGCAGACCTCGGGCACGGGGCCGACGGCGCCGACGCACTCGCGCGCGCCGCTCGAGTTGCAGACGTACGTGCCGTACGCGCACTCGCCGATCGCCGTCCCGCAGCGTCCGCCGATGTCCGTCGGGTCGTTGTCGGTGGCCGTGTCGCAGTCGTCGTCGAGCCCGTTGCACAGCTCGGCCGTCGGGCCGACGCCGCCGACGCATTCGAGCACGCCCGCCAGGCACTGCAGCGCGCCCGCCTCGCACTCGCCGTCGGTCGGTCCGCAGGCCCCGCCGCCGCCCGGGTTGCCCTCATCGATGTCGCCGTCGCAGTCGTCGTCCCGCAGGTTGCACGACTCGGCCGGGGGCGGCGAGCCGTCGGTCGGCCCGCACTCGTACTCGCAGCCCGTCAGCTCGTCTTCGTCCTCGTCCCAGTAGCCCGGGTTGCAGTCGCCCATTTGGCAGACCCCGGCCACACACTCGCCCGTGGCGTTGGGGTAGCGGCAGCGACGGCCGCAGGCCCCGCAGTTGTCGGGGTCGGTCTGCTTGTCGACGCAGTCGTCGGTCTGGCCGTTGCAGTCGTCGTCCAGCGCGTTGCAGCTCGTGTCGCACTCGCCGCCGGTCACCGTGGGCGTGCAGCTCTCGCCGCACTCCCCGGGGGTGACGCGCGGGATGCAGTAGTACTCGCAGCCGTCGCCGTCGATGTCGTTGATGTCCCAGAAGTTCACGTCGCAGCGCTCGATGACGCAGACCCCGTCGACGCAGGCGTTGAACGCGCTGGGCAGGTTGCAGCGGTTGCCGCAGGTGCCGCAGTTGGCCGGGTCGGTCATCAGGTCGATGCCGTCGCAGTCGACGTCGGCCACCTCGCCGTCGGCGTCCTCGCGCGGGATGTCGCCGTCGCCGTCGGGCACGTCGCCGTCGGGCACGTCGCCGTCGGGCACGAACTCGCCGCCGCCGTCGTCGCCTTCCTGGTCGGTCACGTCGCCCGTCGGCTCGCCGCAGTTGCCGCCGACGCAGTACGGTGCCGTGTCGCAGCCGGTCGCCAGGACGGCGAGCAGCACCGCCGTCGTCCACAGGAACCCGGTCGTCATGTTCGAAAACCACCGCATCGTCATCCCTCCGTCCTAGCGAATCCGCCGGCGAGGCCGCGAGGCGAGCGCCGCGAGGGCCAGGCCGAGAAGCGTCCAGATGCCGCCCGCGCCGCCGGGCGTCGTCGTCCGGCAGGCGCAGCCGCCGGCGCCGGTC
>CAZMRP010000047.1:0-11175 GCA_964568275.1 uncultured Myxococcales bacterium | reverse complement strand
GGCCGTTGCAGTTGTCGTCGATGCCGTCGCAGCGGGTCTCGCCCGGGTCGGTGCACAGGTCCCGGGCCGGGTGCGTGGGGCGGTTGCAGTACAGCGTGAAGCCCTCGTCGGTCAGGCCGTCGCAGTCGTCGTCGCGGCCGTTGCAGACCTCGGTCAGGGCGGTGTCGTTGATGATCTGGGCGAAGGCCGCGGCGAGGTCCGACTTGTTGACCGCGCTGAAGGCGCTGGTGCGGCCGGTGCCGCCCGCGGCGGCCATGCCGTTGAGCGTCGTGGAGGTGAACGCGAAGCCGATGGTGTAGCTGTCGACGCCGGCGCTGGTGAGGCTGGTCACCGACGCCACGGGATCGCCGCCGCAGGTGTCGTCGCCGTCGGTGATGATGACCAGGTAGTAGCCGCGGCAGGTCCGCAGCAGCGGCGGGTCGGTCGAGATCACGCCGGCGAAGTAGGTGCGGGCCGCGTCGATCGACCGCGCCAGCGGCGTGAAGCCGCCCGCCCGCAGCTCCGGATTGGTGATCGTCGTGGCGGCGCAGCGCAGCGTGCCGGAGGTCGGCGGCAGCGGGTTGGAGGAGAACGTCTCGGTGTTGTCGAGCCAGCGGATGATCTCGTTCTGGCTGTCCTCGCCGATCGGCACCAGCACGTCGCCGCCCGAGCCGGAGGTGACGCAGGTGCCGGTGGTGTTGAGCCCGCAGGCGGTGCCCACCCGGCAGTTGAAGCCGGTGTAGGAGATGAGGTCCATCTCGCGGGTCCCGGTCTGGTACGGCGGCGACGGGAACCCCCAGCCCAACGGATTCGCGGAAGCCCCCAGGCCGCTCCGCATGTTGCCCAGGTAGGCCGGGAACACGACGTAGTTGAGGTCTTGGCCCCAGCCGATCGCGCACTCGTATTGCCGGTAGCGCATCAGGCCGAACACCACGTCACCGTAGCCCGAGACGATGTCGCGCAGGGCGTCCTTGGCGATGTAGAGCCGCGAGTCGTTGGCGGCGCTGTCGCCGTCCCAGCCGGCGGTGTCGATGCCGGGACAACAGTTGCCCCAGCCGGAGCGGTAGGGGGCGGTGTTGGAGCCGTCGCCCAGCGTCTCCCACCCCGGGTTGTTGGGGTTGATCAGCATCGAGCTGGACGTGTCCAGCAGGATCATGATGTACGGCTTGATCTGGGTCTGGGCCGTCGCCGGTTCGGGCATCGCCCACAGTCCGACGGCGAGGACCGCCGCCGCGAGCCATCCGGTACGTCCGCGTTGCACCGCTACGCTCCCTTCCGGGCCCGTCGACGCAAACCGAGTCCGACGAGTCCCAGCAGCGCCAGCAGGCCGCCGCCCGCGCCGCCGGGCGTCGTCGTCCGGCAGGCGCAGCCGCCGGCGCCGGTCGCCAGCACCTGCTGTCCGGTGCCGGCCTCCGGCACGCCGCCGTCACCGGCGTCCGCGTCGTCCGCCGGGTGCCATTGCTCGTAGCACGTCCCGTTCACGCAATCGTAGCCGTCCGGGCAGCGGAGGTCCCAGCACGGGGGTTCCTCGCACTCGCCCGTCGCCGGGTCGCATTCGAGCGGCCAGGCGCACTCCACGTCGGCGCAGGCCGTGGTGCACGTTCCGCCCGCGCACTCCTCGCCCGGGTCGCAGGTCACCCCGTAGCACGGGTCGTCCACGCACTCCCCGTCGTAGCAGAGCTGCCCGGCCGGGCAGATGTCGTCCTGCTCGCACGGGTCGTGGCACGTCCCGTCGCGGCAGAACTGCGGCGCCGGGCACGACACGTCGTAGCACGGGTCGTCGACGCACACGCCGTCCTCGCACTGCCGCCCCGCCGGACACTCGTAGCCCGCCGTGTAGCAGTCCGGGATCTCGCACGTTCCGCAGATGCAGACCAGCCCCGGGTCGCAGGACACGCCGGCGCAGGCGTCCACGCAGCGCCCGGTCGCGACCTGGCAGGTCTGGCACGGGCCGCAGTCGATCTCCACGCACTCGCCGTCCACGCAGTTCTCGCAGGCGTTGCAGACGTCGTCGCCGCACTCCTCGGTCTCCGGCATGCAGAAGCAGGTCGTCGGGTTCTCCGGGTCGACGCCGCATTCGCACACCCGCCCGCTCGGGCAGCTCATTTCGATCCCCGGGTCGCACGGGACGACGCAGGTGCAGTCGATGCACGACGCCCCGCCGCCGCACTCCGCCCCCTCGTCCGTCTCCCCGTCGCAGTCGTTGTCCAGGCAGTCGCAGAGCTCCGGGGTCGGGCCGCGGCCGCCCACGCACTGCACGCGCCCGTCGAGGCACTGCAGCGTCCCGGCCTGGCACTCCCCCTCGTCGCTCCCGCAGGGCGTCCCGGAGTCCTCCAGGTCGTCGGTCAACCCGTTGCAGTCGTCGTCCAGCGCGTTGCACTCCTCGGGCACCGGACCGATCATCCCCTCGCAGGCGATCGCGCCCGCGACGCAGTTCGAGATCCCCGGCTCGCAGATCCCCAGGTCCCAGACGCTCGGATCGGCCGGGTCCCAGCCGCACGGCACGCCCCCGCCCGGGTTGCCCTCGTCGGTCGCGCCGTCGCAGTCGTTGTCCAAGAGGTCGCAGACCTCGGTTCCCGGCCCCACCTCGCCGTCGCAGACCCAGGCTCCCGACACGCAGCGGTTCGTGCCGGCCTCGCACTCCCCTTCGTCGGTCCCGCACGTCGCCCCCGAGGTCAGCCCCTCGTCGGTCTCGGTGTCGCAGTCGTCGTCGAGGTTGTTGCAGTCCTCGACCGTCGGCAGCACCTGGCCGTCGCAGACCAGCGCGCCGGCCAGGCAGCGCAGCACGCCGCCCTCGCAGATCCCCACGCCGTCGGTGCCGGCGGGGCCGGTGTAGCACGCGGCGCCGCCGCCCGGGTTGCCCTCGTCGGTGGAGCCGTCGCAGTCGTTGTCCCGCAGGTCGCAGACCTCGGGCACCGGGTCGCGGCCGCCGACGCAGACCAGCGCGCCGCCCACGCAGTGGCGCGTTCCCGGCAGGCACTCGCCGACGCTGCCGCCGCACTCGCCGCCGCCGCCGGGGTCGCCCTCGTCGGTGGAGCCGTCGCAGTCGTCGTCCAGCAGGTTGCAGACCTCGGTGCCGCCGGAGTAGGCGCCGACGCAGTCGGTGGACCAGCTTCCGGAGGTGCAGATCTGGGTCCCCGGCGTGCAGACGCCGACGCTGCTGCCGCAGGGCCGGGTGAAGCCGTCGGTGCGGCCGTCGCAGTCGTCGTCGCGGTTGTTGCACAGCTCGGCGATCGGTCCCACCGAGCCGGCGCAGGCGCCCCAGATCCCGGCGGTGCAGGTCTGGGTCCCCGAGACGCACTCGCCGATGTCGGTGCCGCAGGGCCGGGTCACCCCCTCGTCGGTCAGGCCGTCGCAGTCGTCGTCGCGGTTGTTGCAGATCTCGGCGGTGGGGATGCAGCCGGGGGCGCAGACGCCGCCCTCGTCGATCAGCGTGTCGCAGTCGTTGTCGATCAGGTCGCAGATCTCGACGGGGGCCGGGCCGCAGGTGCCGCACAGGTTGACCAGCCCCTCGTCGGTCAGGCCGTTGCAGTTGTCGTCGATGCCGTCGCAGCGGGTCTCGCCCGGGTCGGTGCAGAGCGTCAGCCCCGTGATGCCCGCGGGCCGGTTGCAGTACTTGGTGAACCCCTCGTCGATCAGGCCGTCGCAGTCGTCGTCAACCCCGTTGCAGACCTCGATCAGGACGCTGCTGGAAACGATGTCGGAGAGCGCCGCCGACAGCGCCGCCTCGTCGGCCGCGTAGCACCCGCGGTAGCTGCCGGGGCAGTCGGTGCCGCCGGCCGTGGCGATGTTCTCGATCTGGGTGTTCGGCGCGGTGATGCGGAAACCGATCGCCCAGGTGTGGACGTCGTAGTGGCAACGGCCCGAGACGCACGAGGGCGTGCCGGGGCCGCTGGTGCGGCAGGTGCCGGTCGGGCAGCAGTTGGCGACGGTGGTGCAGGTGCCGCCGGTCACGGTCAGCTGCGTGGACCGCAGGTTCGTGGCGGCGGTGACGGGGTTGCCCGAGCAACCCTCCTGCAGGCCGTCGGTGAGCAGGATCACGTGGTAGGGGCGGCAGCCGCGGTACGGGTCGTCGATGATCGGGCTGGTGTAGGTGCGGCTGAGCCACGTGCCGCCGCTGCCGTAATAGGTGCGCACGGTGGTCAGCGTCTCGGCGATCGGCGTGTAGCCGTACGCGATCAACTCGGGGTCGACGCCGGTGTCGCCGCCGCTGCACGTGGTGTTGACCCACAGCAACAGCGAGTTCTGGTTGTCGTCGAGCAGCGGGGAAAGGATGTCGCCATAGCAGTTGGAGCTGCCGCTGCAGCTGGAGCAGGTGCAGGTGCGCGCGAAACGGGTCAACCCGAAGATCAGGTCGCCGGCGCTGCTCACCACGTTGCGCACCGCGTTCTTGGCCTGCGTCAGCGGCGAGCCGCCCATGCTGCCCGAGTTGTCGAAGATCAGCATCATGTACGGCTTGACCTGCGTCTGGGCCGCCGCCGGGGAGGCGTCCAGTCCAAGGGCCAGCAGGGCGAGCAGGGCCAACGATGCGATGCTGCGAGGTTTGAACATGGCGTCATCCTTCCGCGACCCCGGGGGTCGCAGTCCGTCCGCGCGGACTACCGCGCTTCGCGCACCCGGCGCACCAGCTCCAGGCAGGTGCGATGCACCTCCTGGGGCGTGGCCTCGCCGCTCACGACCTCGATCCGCTCGCCCGGGTAGCGCGTCGGCAGCTCCCGGTAGCGTCGGGTCAGCCGCTCCTGCAGCTCCAGGTCGTCGTAGATCTGCTCCATCTCGCGCCGGCCCTGTCGCCGCTTCGCCGCCGTGGCCGCGGGGACGTCGAGCACGAGCGTCAGGTCGGGGCGCGGCGCGAGCTTGTTCAGGTTCTCGATCCAGGCCAGGTTGCCGAAGTCCCCGGAGGTCTCCGTCTGGTAGACCAGGCTCGAGAACACGTAGCGGTCGCACAGCACCGTGATCCCGTCGGCCAGGTTCGGCAGGATCTCCGTCTCCAGGTGGTCGACCCGGTCGGCCGCGAACAACAGCGCCATCGTCGGCCAGCGCGGCGGGCGCGGCCCCGACATCCCCTTGACCACCAGCCGCCCCGACAGGAACTGCCGGATCACCGTCCCCACCGGCCCCTCGCTCGGCTCCTGCGTCAGGTGCACCGGCACGTTCTGGGCGACCAGCGCCTCGTGCAGCAGTCGCGCCTGCGTCGTCGTGCCGGCACCATCGATTCCCTCGAAGACGACGAACAACCCCTTCATGTGCCCCGCTCACAGCCCGCACCGGCCCCGACGGCCGAACTCCGCGGACGAAAATGGGAAGCGCCGCCGACGACGCTTCCAGACGATAGTGTGTTCGACCGCCCACGGAGCGTCAAGCGGGACTTGAAGACGATCCGATCACGGGCGCGAGGATCGGTCGACCTCAAATTGAAAAGTCAAGCCCTCCCCGACCGCCTGCCCCGCCCCGGTCGGGGTCGACTACTTGTCCTTCTTGCCGAACAGTCGGCCGAACAGCCCGCTCCCGCCTGCCGGTGCGCTCTGCTGTTTGGCCTGTCGCAACTCCACCAGCCGCACCTCGCGCGCCGCGTCCACGTTCTGCGGGTTGCGCCGGAGGACCCGCCGGAAGTGCTCCAACGCTTCCTGGTGCCGGCCCGCGCGCTGCAGCAGTCGCGCCGCCTGCATCTGCGCCCGCTCGTGCGGCAGGACCCGGGAGGCCGCCTCGATCATCGCCGGCACGAGGTCCGCCACCGCGGCGCTCGCGGGCCGCCGGGCGGCCTGCAGCCACAGCGCCATGCACTGGAACTCGCCCTGCTCCGGTTGCAGCCGCACCGCCTCGTCCGCCTGCTGCTGCGCGTCCTCGAGGCGGTGCTGGCGCTCCAGCATCACCGCCATCTGGTACGCCCGCTCCGCCGCCAGCGCCCGGTCGACCATCTCGCCGACCTGCTCGGGCGTCGTCTCGGCCCGGCCCTGGAGCCTCGCGTCGTACTTCGCCCGCGACTCGGGAACGCTCAGCGTCTCGTACGCCTCGCGGACCTGGAGCAGGATCGCCTCGAGCTTCTCCTGGTGCCCGGCCAGGCCGTGGCGCACCGCCCGGTCCGGGTGGTAGCGCTTGACCCGCTCGAGGTACGCGTTCTTCAGGGCCTCCGCCGTCACCTCCGGCGCCACCCCCAGCAGCTCGTAGTGCGACTGCGCCGCGAGGCCTTCGTGCAACGCGCAGATCTCCCGCTCGAAGTCGGCGGGAGCGGTTCCCGGCCCGTCGCCGTCGCCCGTCGCCGCAGGCTGCTGGTCCGCTTTCGGCTGGATCGAGGTCCGCGGGGGCCTCGCGGGCTGGACCGACGGCCGTGCGGGCACCGGCGGTTGGGACGCTTGCGGAGGCCTCGCGGGCTGGACCGACGGCCGTGCGGGCACCGGCGGTTGGGATGTTTGCGGAGGCCTCGCGGGCTGGACCGACGGCCGTGCGGCGACGGGCGGCTCCACCGACGGTGTCTCGGGAGGCTGCGCCTGGCCCTGCGGCCACTGCACCGGCGGCAGTTGGGTTGCGGGCGCCTGGACCGCGGCCGGCGCGTAGGCCAGCTGTCCGGTGATGTGCAGACAGTAGGCCGCCACCAGCAGGGTGTGCCGGTGCTCGACCGGCACCGCGCGAAACACCTTGGCGTCCCAGGTTCCGCGCGCCAGGTAGCGGCAGGCGCTCTGCTCCTGCGCGGTCAGCGCCAGCCGGCCGAGGGCGGGACCGGGGGCGACGGTCGCCAGGCGCCCGGCGAGGACCTCGGTCATGCGGTCTTCGAGCGCCTTGACGGCATGCGACGTGCGCACCCCTTCGGCCAGCGCCGCCAGCAGGTCCAACGATTGCGGCGCGCCGCCCCGCTCCGCCAACAGGTCGGTGTCCGGCACCAGCCGCCAGTCCGCCTCCGGCAGCAGGAACAGCCGCAGCAGCCGGCGGCGCAGCTGCTCGGCCAGCGCCCGGTCGATGGTCGTTCGATCGGCGGCGCCGGCGGCGACGAGCAGGTCGCCCAGCCGGCCCCCGCCGGCGGCCTGGCGCGCCGCGAGCGTTTCGACCTGCGCCGCGCCCACGTCCCCCCGCTCGATCAGCAGCCGTCCCAGCATCTCGATCGGGGCCGACAACTGCACCTTGGCCGCGCGGCCGGCGTCGAGCACCACCAGGTTCCGGCGGTGGGAGGCGGTCACCTCGAGCGTGCCGGAGAAGGTCTGGCGGTCGAGCCGCGCGAGCAGCTCGGCCATCGGCAGGTCGGCCAGCGTGCCCGCGGGCGGCAGCAGCTCGGGCGCCTCGCTCATCGTGCGCTCAGCCCTTGACCACGCGCCACTCCGTGCCGCCCGGCGCGTCCATCAGCTCGAGGCCCCGCTCCAGCAGCTCGGCACGGATCCGGTCCGCGGCGGCGAAGTCCTTCGCCCGGCGCGCCTCGGTCCGGCGCCGGATCGCGTCGTCCAGCTCCCCGACGGTCACGCCGACGCGCCGCAGGCCCCGCGTCCCGATCTCGCCCAGCGCCTCGTCCGCGTCCCGCTCGAAGACCCCCAGCACCCGCGCCGCGGACCCGATCGACTCGCGGAGCCGCCGGATCGCGGCCAGCCGCGCCGCGGGCGGGTGCTCCTTGGCGCGGTCGAGGAAGTCGTTCGTCGTGCGCTGCAGGGTCGCGAGGTGCCCGAGCGCCTCGGCGTGGTTGAGGTCGTCGGCCAGCGCCGTGCGCAGCGCCTCGTCGAACCCGGCCGCCGCCCCGAGCAGCGCCTCGGGCACCGCCGCGGGCTGGTGCTTGGCCGCCAGCTGCGCTTCCGTCCGCGCCAGCCGCCGCACCGTCTCGTAGCCGTACGCCAGCCGCCGCTCGGCCTCCACCAGCCCCGGGAACCCGACCAGCTGCCCCTCGGGGGACAGGTCGACGTCGAACTGCACCGGGCCGCGGTAGTGCGTGCCGAGCAGGAACAGCCGGATCGCCTCGGCGTCGACCACCTCGGCCGCCTGCCGGATGGTGAAGAAGTTGCCGAGCGACTTCGACATCTTCTCCTTGTTGACGTTGACGAAGCCGTTGTGCATCCAGGTGCGCGCGAACTCCCGACCCGTGGCGCAGCAGCTCTGCGCGATCTCGTTCTCGTGGTGCGGGAAGATCAGGTCCATCCCGCCCCCGTGGATGTCGAACCCCGGCCCGAGGTACTTCAGGCTCATCGCCGAACACTCGATGTGCCACCCCGGCCGCCCCGGCCCCCAGGGCGAGGGCCAGGACGGCTCGTCGGGCTTGGCCAGCTTCCACAGGGCGAAGTCGAGCGGGTCGCGCTTCTGGTTGTCGACCTCGACCCGCGCGCCGACCATCATCTCGTCGAGCTTGCGGCCCGACAGGCGCCCGTAGCCGGCGTCGGAGCGGATCGAGAAGTAGACGCCGTCGTCGAGCACGTAGGCGTGGCCGCGGTCGACCAGCGCCTGCACCAGCGCGACGATCTCCGCCAGGTGGTCGGTGACCCGCGGCGTGACGTCCGGCTCCAGCACCCGCAGCCGCTGCATGTCCTCGCGGTACCGGTCGATGTAGCGCTGCGACAGCTCGCCGTGCGTCGTCCCGGCCTCCTGCGCCCGCCGGATCACCTTGTCGTCGACGTCCGTGTAGTTCCGGACGTAGGTCACCTCGAAGCCCGCGAAGCGCAGGAACCGCACCAGCACGTCGAAGGCCACGTAGGCCCGCGCATGGCCGATGTGCGCGTCGTCGTAGACCGTCGGACCGCAGACGTACATCCCCACCTTGCCCGGGTCGCGGGTCTGGAACGGTTCCTTGGCGCGGTGCAGCGTGTTATAGAAGCGGATGTCCATCGGGCGGATCGGCCCTCCTTCGGCACGCCGCGCAGGCTAGTCCAACCGGACGGCGGTTGCCAAGGGCGGCCCGACGCGAGGAGCGGCCATGGCGAACCTGCGGATCCACGAGGTGCCGTCGCCGGAGGCGACCGCAGCGCTGGCGCGCATCGTCGACCGCGGTCGACGCGATCTGGCGGAATGCGAGGCCGAGGCCCGCGCCGTCGTCGACGCGGTGCGCGCCCGGGGCGACGACGCCCTGCGCGAGCTGACCCGGCGCTTCGAGGGCCGGGAGCTGCTGCAGATCGAGGTGCCCGCCGCGGCGCTCGAGCGCGCCGCCGAGCACGTCTCCGCGGAGGTCCGGAGCGCCATCGACCACGCGGTCGCGCGCGGGCGCGCGTTCCATCGCCGCCAGCTCGAGCCGGCCTGGATGTACCGCGACGGCGGCTTGCTGCTCGGCGAGCTCGTCCACCCCGTCCGCCGCGCCGGGATCTACGCCCCCGGCGGCACGGCGTGTTACCCCTCCAGCGTCGTGACGAGCGTCGTGCCGGCCCGCGTCGCCGGCGTCGACGAGGTGCTGCTCGCCACCCCTTCGCCGGGCCCCGAGGTGCTGTACGCCGCGCACGCCTCCGGCGTCGATCGCGTGTTCGACCTCGGCGGCGCCCAGGCCGTCGCCGCCCTCGGCGTCGGCACCGCCACCGTGCCGCGCGTCGACCTGGTCGCCGGCCCGGGCAACCGCTCGGTCGCCGCCGCCAAGCGCGTCCTGTTCGGCGAGGTCGGCGTCGACCTGCTCGCCGGACCCGGCGAGACCCTCGTCATCGCCGACGCCGGCGCCCCCGCCGACGTCGTCGCCGCCGACCTCGTGGCGCAGGCCGAGCACGACGAGGCCGCCTCCGCGATCCTGATCACCGACGACCCGGCCCTGGCCCGCAGCGTCGCCCGCCTCGCCCTCGAGCAGGTGGCCGCGCTCCCCCGCGCCACCATCGCTCGACAGGCCCTCGAGGCCCGCGGCGCGATCTTCCTCGTCCCGCGCCTCGAACTGGCCCTCGACCTCGCCAACGAGCTCGCCCCCGAACACCTGGTCCTCGCCGTCGCCGAGCCCGACCCGCTGCTGCGGCGGGTCCGTGCCGCCGGCGCCGTCTTCGTCGGCTACGGTACCCCCCAGGCCGCCGGCGACTTCGTCGCCGGACCCAGCCACACTCTCCCCACCGGCGGCTCCGCACGCTTCCGCTCGCCGCTCGGAGTCCACACCTTCCTGCTCCACACCTCCGTCGTGCGCTACAGCGCGGCCGCCCTGCGCCAGGATGCCGCCGCGATCCGCACCTTCGCCACCCTCGAGGGGCTCGAGGGCCACTGGCGGAGCGTCGAGCGGCGGCTGGTCGCCCGCTCCGTCGACCCGCTGCGCGGTCACGGCTGAGCGACCGCCGGCCCATCCGCGGGCGGTCCGGTCGAAGCGCTCTTCCGGGGCCGCTCGCGGCCGAATACCATGGTGTATTCATGTCGGATTACGAATGGTTGGACGATAATCTTGCAACGCCGCACCGGTTGGGATATGTTCGCTTCCGCGGCGGCCGCCTGGGGAGCGCCGCAACCCCTGGAATGAAGGAACGTTATCCGGAAATCGAGAGCCTGACCGCAACGCTGAGAAAGCGCGTGGCGCGCTTGCGCGTCGCCGAACGCGAAGGGTTCCGCAACTGGATGATGCTCTCGTGGGTCCATCACGACTCGGCGCTCGAAGGTCTGGTGACGCAGGTCGAGGAAGTTCGCGAGGCGTTGTCGGGGGCGAACCCGGTCGATTCGGGTCTCGCACCGGTCTACCGGGAACTGCGCGTCCACCGACAGGCGATCGACATGGCGGTCGAGGAGGCGGCGCGCAAGAAGCTGAAGCTGCGCATGGACTTCATGCGCGCGCTGTACTCGGTGTTCATCGGCGAGACCGTCGACGCGCGGACCAACTGCTACCGCCGGGACATCCCGATCCACCGCCTGTACTTCCACGACATCGCCCCGCCCGACCGGATCGGCTACCGGATGCAGCGCCTGATCGACTGGAGCGATTCGGCCGAGTTCCGGCGCCATCATCCGATCTCGGCCGCCGTCCTGCTCCATCACCGTTTCATGGAGGCGTTCCCGTTCCCCAGCCACTCGGGCAAGATCGGTCGCCTGCTGCTCAACATGGTGCTGCTGCACCACGGCTACCAGCCGGTCGTCGTCCACTCCACGGACCGGCATCGCTACTACGAGAGCCTGCGGGGCGAACCGGAGGACCTCGGCCTGATCGTCGAGGAGGCGGCGGAGAACACGCTGCGCTCCTGGATCAAGCTCTGCGAACAGCGCAGGATGCTCGTTGCCTGACCTGGCTGCCCCCCGCGGCGCCGACTCCGGCGCCGTGGTCACGATCCGCCCGGCGGTCGCCGCGGACGCCGC
>CAZMRP010000046.1:0-15114 GCA_964568275.1 uncultured Myxococcales bacterium | reverse complement strand
GATCGTCCGTCGCCAGGCAGATCGGCTCGCCGGGCGGGCCGCCGGCGAGCAGCCGGTCGCGCAGTTCCAGGGCGAGCGCGTGCACCTCGCCGCGCGAGGCCCCGCCGATCACGAACGGCTGCTCCGGCGCGGCCGCCAGCGCCTCGCCCAGCCTGCCGCCGAGCGACCGCCGTTCCCGGTGCTTCGCTCCGCCGGTCGTCACGCTTCCTGCCTCTCCTCCGGCGCAACCGCGGGTTCGCCGGCCCACACCCGCACCAGACCCCGACAGACGTCCCGACCGTCGGCGGCGCCGTCGAAGCGCAGCTCGGCCTCGCCCTCGCGTGCGGAATCCGAGATCCGCAGCGTCAGCCGCGCCGGTCCCTCGACCGGCTGCTTGAAACGCACGAAGCGAAAGCCGACGACGGCCACGCGGCGACCGCGGCAACGCTCGTGCTCCCGCGCCGCCTGCGCCGCCAACACCAGCCAGGCCACGCCCGGCAGCACGGGCCGGCCCGGAAAATGGCCGTCGAACCACGGGCTGTCGGCGGGGAGGTCGACCGCCGCCTCGAGGTCCGACCCGTCGGCGCCGGAGCGGAAGACGACCTTCGACCACCCGGGATGGGCCGCCATCCCTCACTCCGGGGCGCGTGCGTACCGCACCACGTACTGCACGACGTCCTCGACGACACGGAGCCGCTGCAGTTCCTCCTCGACCACCCGGATGCCGAGCTCCGTTTCCAGGTAGCCCACCATGTCCAGGGCGTCGATGCTGTCGAGCTCCAGGTCGGTGAACAGACCCGCCTCGGGCCGCACCTTTTCCGGCGGAAGCTCGAACTGGACCGTGAGGTGACGGAAGACGATCTCGTATGCCGCATCCCGATCCATCGCAGACCTTCCGGCGCCGGCCCGGGCCGGCGCGCCACCGCCTATACGTGCCGTCCCGCGGCCCTGTCAAGGACCTGCCGCCGCGGCCCCGTCCCGCTCCACCTCCAGCAACTCGAGCCGCAGCACGTAACCCGGCGGCGCCGGCGCCCGCAACACCGCCCAGGCCGCGAACCCGTCGCGGAACGGACCGACGAAGCGTACCTCGCGCAGCAGCCCGCCGTCCGGGCCCCAGCGACGCAGCCAGCGGTCGCCGACGTCGTCCGCCGCGACGTCGAGCAGCCCGCCGCCCGCCTCCGACCAGCGGCATCCGGTCGACCCGTCGTCGTAGGTCCCGACCGCCTGCGGCGCGCCGCCGGGCGGCCGCAGCAGCAGCCGGATGTCGGACGCCATCCCCTCCGCGAAGCCCGGCTCGTCGAACGGCGGCAGGGCCCGGTGCACGACGACGCCGTCCGTCGAGGATTCCACGTCGACCAGCACCAGCCCTTCCAGCGAGAGCAGCGAGCTGCGCAGCGACCCGCCGCCCGCGGTCGTCCCCGTGACCCCCAGGAACGCCCCTGCCAGCCGGCCCGCCAGCTCGACGGTCAACGCGTGCACCACCCGGTAGTCGGGACGCGGGTAGGCCGCCGCGCAGTCGTCGACCAGGGCCGGCAGCGCCGTGGGCGCTGCCGGAACCAGTCCTGGCGGACCAGCGCAGCCGACGAGACACAGGCCCGGAAGCAGCAACCGGACGACGCTCATGGGACCGTCGTGAACAGCGCGTCGTCGAGCTCGACGTCGAGCTCCATCCCCTGGAACCGGATTCGCGTCGAGCCCGACTCGCCCTCGAAGATCTCGATGGCCGCCACCGTCCCGGGGGTCTCGCCGAGCGTCACGACGATCCGTGTGACGAAGCGGGCGAGCTCCTCCTCCCGCGGCCGCAGCTCGATCGTCGTCGGCGCACCCGCGTGCAGCGTGGGCGCGAAGGCGTCGCTCTCCTCGAACCGCCCGGAGAGCCAGCGCGCGATCTCGTCCAGGACCACCCCCAGCGCCTCGGTCCCCGCCCCCGCCTCGGGGACCCACGCCTCGCCCTGGCGCAGGAAGCGGCGCACGGTGCGGCCGTCGGAGAGCAGCACGCTGCGCACGGGACTGCGGTACTCCCAGCGGATCGCGCCGGGCCGCCGGAAGCAGAAGGTGCCCTCCGAGCGCAGCGGCCGCGAGAGCAGCGGCAGCCGCTTCTCCTGCACGAACTCGGCCCGCACGGAGCGCACGGCCGAGGCCGCCTCGCGGATCGACTCCCAGCTCTCGCCCCATCCCGCGCCGAGCAGCAGCACCGCCGGGAGCGCCGCAGCCGACGCACGGAGCAGGCGACGACGGAGCGTGCCGCTCACGACATGCCCCCGTCGACGCCGAACACCTGGCCCGTGACGTAGGACGCGTCGTCGGAGCACAGGAACCGCACCACCTTCGCCACCTCCTCCGGCCGCCCCACCCGGCTCAGCGGGATCAGCGGCAGCGCGTGCTCGAGCGGCACGTCCCGGGTCATCTCGGTGTCGATCAGCCCGGGCGCCACCACGTTGACCCGGATCCCCAGCCGGCCGACCTCCGCCGCCAGCGCACGCGTCGCGCCGATCAGCCCGGCCTTCGCCGCCGCGTAGTTCGCCTGCCCGCGGCTCGCCCGACGGGCGGCGACGGACGAGAGGCTGACGATCGAGCCCCGATGGTGACGGATCATCCGCCGCACGACCGGCCGCGTCACGTTGTAGAACCCGTCCAGCGACGTCGCCAGGACCTTCCGCCAGTCGCCGGGCGACATCGTGGCGAACAGGCCGTCGGCCACCACCCCCGCGTTGTTGACCAGCGCGTCGATCCGCGGCCGGCGCCCGAACAGCGACTCGAGCGCTCCGGTCGTCGCCGCGGCGTCGGTCACGTCGAAGCCCAGCACCTCGCCGTCGCCGCCCGCCGCCCGCACCGCGGCCAGCGTCTCCTCGGCCGCCGCCTGCCGCTCGCGGAAGTTGACCACCACGTGGTACCCCGCCGACCCCAACTCCACCGCGCAGGCCCGGCCGATGCCGCGACTGCCGCCGGTCACCAGCGCCGTCGGTCGCTGCACCCCGCCCGCCTCGCCGCCCGGCCCCTCGGCCCTCACGCCGTCCGCTCCTCGTCCGGCCGGAACGCCTGGACCTCGGCCGTGCACAGCACCCGCTCGCCGGCCCGGACCTCGCCCGTGAACACCACGTAGCCCTCCACCTGCCGCACCTGCTCCACCCGCGTCCGCAGCCCGGTGCCCAAGGCGACGCGCCCGGGCGCCAGCGTCGACTGCCGGACGCCGACCAGCAACCCCCGGCCGCCCAGCGGCTCGATCGACCGCCGGAGCCACCCGGTGTGTACCGCCACGCTCTGCGCAATCAGCTCGATCAGCAACACCGGATCGACTCCGTCCTCCTCGACCGTCGGCCAGCCCGGCTCGACCACGGTTTCCGTCTCCGCCCACCGCTCCCCCGCCGCCCGCAGCGTCCGCACGAGCCGCATCGGGCACCGGTGCGGCACGAGGGTTTCGACGTCGCAGGAGGGCTTTGCGTTCATGCCGGCGGCGAGCATAGGTGGTGCGGTCCACGGCTGTCCAGCCCCCGCCCCGGGAACGCACCGCCGCTGCTCGCGGGTCCGACGGAGCATGCCGCCCGGGGACCGCGAAGCCCGCCCGGACGGAATCGCCGGCCCGTCAACCCCCTGACGGAACCGCTGACCTGCAACGCTCGACGGACCCTCCTGGCCGCGCGACCCGGAACACGCTATCTTGATCGGATGCAACGTGCGGATCCGCGCACCGCGCGCGGAAGGAGGTCCGGATGAGATTCACGCCCTGGCTCGTCCTGACGGTTGTCGGACTCGCCGTGCCGCCCGCCTCGGCCGACGCCGGCGATGCCGCCAAGCAGGTCGTCGTCTCGGGTCAGGTCACCGTGCCCCCGCCGCCGGTGGTCGTGCTCGAGGCCCCACCCCCGCCCACGGTCGTGGTGACTCCGGTCCCGGCCCAGCCCCAGCCGGTCTACGTCCAGGCGCAGCCGGTCTACGTCGCGACTCCGCCGGTCGAGTTCGTGGAGCCGGTGCCCGAGGACGAGGCGACGTTCGCGCTGACGATCAACCCGCTCTGGTTCTGGTTCGGGAACGTCCAGGCGAAGATCGGCGTGGCACCGTGGCTCGCGCTGGCGGGCCAGTTCGACTACATGTACGTCAACTTTTTCGGCTGGAAGATGTGGCTGCTCGGGGTGGTGGCCGGCGTCGACTTCTTCTTCACGGGCCGCGCGCCCGAAGGCCCGTTCGTCGGACCGCGCATCGGCTACGACCACTTCGACTGGACCAACAGCAGCGGCGGGGTCGAGGTGATCCGGGCGGGCATCGCCGGCGGCTACCAGTGGGTCTTCGACTCCGGCTTCGCGCTGCTGATCGGCGGGTCGCTGATGTACATCGCCGACATCGCCAAGGACGACGAGAGCTTCGACTCCTGGATCCTCGGCATCCCGATCCCGACCTTCGACATCTGCCTCGGCTTCGGCTCCTAGCAGCGGGTCGAGCGCGCCGCGCCGGGCCGGGAAAGGGGCCCCGGAGCCGGTCCCCTCAGGGCGTCGGCGGCACCGGGATGTTGTCGCAGCGGAACTGCGCCACGTCCAGTCCGGACCGCGGCCAGCACAGGATGTTCTCGCAGTAGGTGCAGTCGGCCCCGATCGTGTTCGGCCACTCCTCGCAGGTCAGACCGCAGTTGTACTCCCCGCGCGGCGTCGTGCAGCTTGTTTCCTCGGTGCAGCTTCCCGGGCTCGAGTCGAGACAAGCCGGATGCACCGTGTAGCAGCACTCCGGTCCGACCTTCGAACACGGATCCCCGCAGTCGTCCACCCCCGTCGTCGTCGTCCGGCACGGCGCCGGCGGCGCGTCGCAGGTCGTCGGCGACAGCGGGACGCAGGTCTGCGGCACCCCCTCGACGCAGTTCTCCACGCTGGTCCGACAGGCCAACGTGCCGCAGGTCGTCCGGCCGAGGTCCTCGTCGGTGAGCGTGTCGCAGTCGTTGTCCAGGCCGTCGCAAATCTCGGGCTCCGGCGCCGGGCCGGTGTCGACGCACCCGCCCCACTCGCCGTCCGCCTCGCACGTCTGCACGCCGGGCCCGCAGGCGCCGGGCGGAACCGCACACGGCCGCACCTCGCCCGGAACGCAGGTCGGCCCGCCATCCGCATCCGCATCCGGGTCGGCGTCCGCATCCGTGCCGGCGTCCGCGTCAGGACCGGCGTCCGCATCCGGGTCGGCGTCCGCGTCCGTGCCGGCGTCCGCGTCCGGGTCGGCGTCCGCGTCCCCATCCGCGCCGACGGTGCCGTCGGCGTCCCCGGCGACGCCGTCTTCGGGTTCGACGTCCGGTGCCCCGACGCCCCCGGTCTGGAGTCCGCAGCCCGCCAGGGCGGCCAGCAGCGCGGCCAGGGTCGCGCCGAGAGCGCGGCGGGTCGTGCCGGCGGGAGCTCCCATGGTCTTCACCCCCTCGGGCCGTCGGACCGGGAACGCCGCCCGCTGGTCGTTGAGCGCCACACCCTCCAGGCTACGCGACCTGGAGCAAAGAGCAAGTCCGGGCCGGCCGCGGCGGGGACACCGCCGATCCCACCGCGACACGACCGGTCGGCCGGCGCCGCGGAGCACCGTCCGGACCGCGGGGAGCTACTCCTCGGGCGGCCCGCCCGCCGTCGCCAGATCCTGCGGCCGGACCTTGCCGGCGTCGAACCTGCGGGCGGAGGCCAGCATCTTCTCCAGCGTCGCCTCGAGGTCCGCGCGGGGGGCCCGCTGCCCGGGCTTCGCCGCCCGCACGAAACGCAGCGGGTTGATCCGCGCTACGACGAACGGCTTGAGGTACGGGGACCGCAGCCCCGCCGCCTTCAGCCGCGCCACCACCTCGACCACCGCGGCGTCCAACTCCAGCAGCTGCGTCGCCCGCTCGGCACGCTGCTCGAGCGACTTCGCGATCCCCTGCGCGGAGAACGCGTCGCAGCGCTTGACGACCGGCATGTAGGCGCCGCCCGAGAACCGCCCGTGCTGCTCGTAGCACAGCCCCAGCGTCAGGTACGCCGGCTCCTCGAACTCGAACGCCCAGTCCCGCTCGGGCCGCCTGGCCGTTTCCGGGTCCCCGGCGAGGCCGCGCGCGATCCGCACGACCTCCAGCGAGCGGTCCTTGACGTTGTGCGCCTTCTCCGTGTTGAGCGCCAGGATCCGGCGGGCCAGCTCCGCCTCCGGCACGAGCAGCGCGGTGATCGCGCGGGCGCCCAGCTCGCGCAGCGCCAGCAGCCGGTGCATCCCGTTGGGCGTCCAGTAGCCGTCGCCGTGGCGCACCGCGACCACCGGGTCGAGGAACCGGCCGACCTTGGGAATCACGCCCGCCAGGCGCGCGACGTGCGCCGGGGACGGCTCGCGCTGGTACGGCGTGGGCTCGATGCGGTCGAGCGGCAGCGCGCACAGCAGCAGCCAGGTGCCGCCGAACGGGTCGCGGTAGCGGGCCAGCACGGCGCCGCCGTCCTGCTCCACCTGCCGCGCCAACGCCTCGACGTCGCGCGGCGGAACCCCACCGGCGACCTCGGTCGCCTCGAGCCCCACGGTCTTCGGTTTGGGTCGTTTCTTGCGCGGTGCCATGCGGTCCGAACGATAGCCGGACCGCCCGGCGGTCACAAGCGGGAGGGCGCGACGGAGTGGACTACTGCTTCTCCTTGCACTTCCCCATGCACGCCTCGGCGGCGTTCTCGCCGTCGGCGCCCGCCACGCAGGAGATGACCTCGTCGGCGTTGCTACAGTCCCCCTTGATGCCCTCGATGTCCTTCTTGCACTCCTCGTCGGAGTAGTCCGTCTCGAACTTGCGAATCGCCTCGCAGAACTTGTCCTCGTCCTTCTTGCAGCCGGTCCCGAGGAGGCCCAGGCCGACCAGCGCAAACGCCACCACCGTCACCAGTCTCTTGAACATCCGGTTCCTCTCCTTCTCTGCGGACCCTGGCGCAGGCCCCCATCTGCCTGCGTGACGTCCCTGACGTTCGTCCGCGGCCGGGAGCGTACCGAAGGTCCGGACCCGAGCGCAAGCGTCCTGCGACCGGCGGCTCAACCGGCCTCGGGCGCGACGTAGCGGTCGAGCTGCAGCCCCCGGGCGGCGCCGATCCGGCCCAGTTCCTCCACGACGTCCTCCATCGACGGGAACCGCTCCTCGGGGCGCCGGGCCATCATCCGGCCGACCAGCTCGAGCAGCGGGCGGGGGGCCTGCGGCACGGCGGCGGCCAGCGGGGCCGGACGGCTCTCCAGCACCTTGACCATCCGGCCCTCCTGCGTCTCGTCGTCGAACGGATTGGTGCCGGCCAGCATCTCGTACAGCACGACCCCGAGCGAGAACTGGTCCGCCGCGGGGCCCGACGGCCGCCCGCGGATCCGCTCGGGCGCCATGTAGGCGGGCGAGCCGAGCAACTGGTCGCGCAGGGTGAGGTCCGAGCCGCTGACGGCGGCGATGCCGAAGTCGAGCAGCTTGAGCGTGCCGTCCTGGCGCACCAGCACGTTGGCCGGCTTGACGTCGCGGTGCACGATGCCGCGCGCGTGCGCGAACGCCAGGGCATCGGCGAGCTGGAACCCCAGCGACAGCACCTCCTCCGGGGGCAGCCGTCGGCGCTCCTCCAGCAGCCGATCCAGCGACCGACCCTCGACCAGCTCGAGCACGATGTACCACAGGCCGAGCAGGTGATCGCGGCCCAGGTCGTGGACCGCGACGATGCCCGGATGCTGCAGCGCGCCCGCCGCCGCCGCCTCGCGCTGGAACCGCGCGAGCAGCTCCGCCGTCCGGTCCGGCCGTTCGGTGCCGAGCCGCATCACCTTCACGGCCACCACGCGCCCGAGCAGCGGGTCGCGGCAGCGGAACACCTCGCCCATCCCGCCGCGCCCGATCAGCTCGGCGATCTCGTAGCGGCCGATGCACGAGAACGGAAGCTGGCCGCCGTCGCCCACCGGCAACGACGGCGACGACGGGGACAACGAGGACGCCGCGCCGTCCGGCGGGCCCGCGGGCGCCGCGCCCGAGCCGGTCGCCGGTTCCCCGGTCGCCCCGCCGGTCGTGCGGACCGCGCTCCGGTTCTTCATCGCGCCCTCGACCGTCGCCCGCAGCTGGTCGAACCGCACCGGCTTCTCCAGGAACTCGAAGGCCCCGGACTTCATGGCCTGCACCGCGGTCGGCACCGACCCCACCGCCGTCAGCACCAGGAACTCGTTGTCGTGACCCCGCGACCGCGCCTCGCGGATCAGGTCGATGCCCGTCATCCCCGGCATCGCCAGGTCGGTGATCGCCAGGTCGATCGGCTGACGCCCGAGCACCGCCAGCGCCTCCGGCCCCGAGCCGGCCGAGGCCACCGAGAACCCGAGCTGCTCGAGGAACAGCCGCAACAGGTGGACGATCGCCGGATCGTCGTCGACCACCAGCGCCCGCGAGCCTTCGAAGGGTCGGGAAACGGACATCCGGCGCCGATTCTAACCGCGGGCGGCCGGAGGCCGCCAG
Organism: uncultured Myxococcales bacterium; assembly: GCA_964568275.1. Classification (GTDB taxonomy): domain Bacteria; phylum Myxococcota_A; class Polyangia; order DRWM01; family JAAZOP01; genus JAAZOP01. The sequence goes on along the minus strand of CAZMRP010000046.1, from coordinate 6,728 downwards.
ATCGGCGACCGGCCGCCGCGGTCGGCCCGGTCCGTATGCCCGCCGACGGTCCACCGTGTACAACCGGAGCGTCACGGGGCGCCGGCCCGCGAGGGCCGCGGCCGCGACGGGGAGCGGGACGATGGTGCAGGTGACGGCGGCGGTGATCGAGGTCGACGGGCGGGTGCTGATCGCCCGCCGCCCGCCCGGCCGGCGCCGCGGCGGCCTGTGGGAGTTCCCCGGCGGGAAGCTCGAGCCCGGCGAGGAACCGCGCGACGCCCTGCGCCGCGAGCTGCGCGAGGAGCTGGGGGTCGATGCCGAGATCGGCGAGCTGCTGGTCCGGCACGTGCACGCCTACGAGGACTTCACGATCGAGCTGTCGAGCTACCGCGCGCGGCTGGTCGACGGCACCCCGCAGGCCCGCGAGCACGACGCGCTGGCCTGGGTCGCACCCGAGCGGCTCGCGGACTACGAGTTTCCCGCGGCCGACGCGCCGACCGTCGACCTGCTCCGCCGCGCGACAAGGGAGGCATCACGATGAACGACCGGAGATCGAGCGGCGGGTTGCGCGGGCGCCGACCGGACGCACGGGGCGGGCGCTTCCCGGAATCGGAAGCGTCGACCGGCGGAGCCTTCCTGGCCGTCGCGCTCCTCGCGGCGGGCGCGGCCGCCGGCTGCGGCGACGACACCGGCGGCACCGCCTGCACCCGCCACGAGGACTGCCCGGCCGGCTCGTTCTGCGTCGAGGGTCGCTGTCTCGCCGCGGACGGCGGCCCCGAGACCGACGCGGACGCGGACGTCGACCCGGAGGCGGACGCCGCCGACGGCGACGCCGACACGCTCGCCGACGGCGACGGGGAAACGTACACCGGCGTGCGCTGCGACGACCGGCACCCCTGCCCCGCCGGCTGGATCTGCGAGGAAGGCGTCTGCGCCGTCGACTGCGGCGGCGCCATGCGCTGCGGCGACGACGTCTGCTGCCCCGCCGGCCAGGTCTGCTACCTCGGCGCCTGCACCACGCCCGGCGACGAGTGTTCCGCGCCGGGACCGGGCGAGTGCGGCGTCGGCGGCCGCTGCCCGGCCGGCGAACAATGCGACCCCTCGATCGGGCGCTGCATGCCGGTGCCGGCCGACGCCGCCTGCGAGTTCCGCCCGGAAGGCACGTTCGACCCCACGCTGCTCTGGGAGTGGGACGGCGCGACGGCCCACCCGACGTTCCGCCACGCGATCGTCACGCCGGCGGTGGCCGACATCAACGACGACGGAGCGGCCGACGTGGTCGTTCCGGTGACCGAGAGCATCCCCGGAACGCCGACGGTGGCCGGGATCCTCTGCGCCCTGTCCGGGCTCGGCGATTGCGCCGGCGGACCGCGCGAACTGTGGTGCACCGACCCCGCCGCGGCGCGGGTCAACTGGGTCGGCCAGCCCGCCGTGGCGGACCTCGAGGGGACCGGCGAGCTGACGATCGTCGTCGGCGACGGCCGCGCGGGCGCGGGCTGCTCGCGGCCCGAGCTGGCCTGCGGCATCACCGCCTACGACACGGCCGGCAACCGCCTGCCGGACTTCGGGACCGACTCCACCGGCGCCCCCGTCGACGTGACGGTCTGGGTCGGCGGACCCGGGATCGCCGACCTCGACGGCGACGGACGGGCCGAGGTCTACGTCGGGTTCACCGTCTTCGACTCGGACGGCCGCCTGCGCTGGTCGCACCCCGCCAGCTACGCCTACGGCCCGCTCACCGTCGCCGCCGACCTCGACGGCGACGGCTCGCAGGAGCTGGTGGGCGGCAACATGGCGTTCCACGCCGACGGCACGGAGGCCTGGGCCGCCGGCGTCGCGGCGCGCAGCCTGGGCGACGGCTGGCCGGCCGTGGCCGACTTCGACCTCGACGGCTCCCCCGAGGTGGTCGTCGTCTCCGAGGGCGCCGTGCGGGTGTTCGACGCGGCGGGCAACCTGTTCAGCACGGCGGGCGCCGCCGTCGCCGGGCTCGGCGGCCCGCCCACCGTCGCCGACCTCGACGGCGACGGCATCCCCGACCTCGCCGTCGCCGGCCAGAACTCGCTGACCGCGTTCCGCGTCGGCCCGGCCCCCGACCACGCGCTGACCGTGCTGTGGCAGGTCCCGTCCCGCGACTTCTCGTCGAACTTCACCGGCTCGAGCGTGTTCGACTTCGACGGCGACGGCCGCGCGGAAGTGATCTACGGCGACGAGTGCTACGCGCGCGTCTACGACGGGGTCGGCGACGGCGCCGGCGGCACGACCGTGCGCTTCGAGGTGCCGAACACCTCGTGCACGGGCACCGAGTACCCCGTGGTCGCCGACCTGACCGGCGACGGCAAGGCGGAGTTCGTCGTCGTCGCCAACAACGCCGAGGCGATGGGCACCGGCTGCTCGCCCTACGTCGCGCAATGCCGCACCGCCTTCCCCGGCTACGAGCCGCAGAGCGGCGTGCGGGTCTACCGCGACCGCAACGACAACTGGGTCGCCACGCGGGCGATCTGGAACCAGCACACCTACCACGTCACCAACGTCTGCGACGGCCGCGACGAGGTCTGCCCCGCGGCCGAGAACCGCTACGGCGCGGTGCCGCGGACCGAACGGCCGAGCTGGGCCTTCCCGGCCGGCGCGCCGCTCAACAGCTTCCGCGTCAACGCCCAGCTCGAGGGCGCGTTCTCCGCCCCGAACCTCGTGCCGCGCAACGCCCGCGCCGACCTGTCGCTGTGCCCCGGCGCCATCGGCCTCCGCGTCGACGTCACCAACCTCGGCGCCCTGGGCGTGCCCCTCGGCGTCCCCGTCGCCTTCTACCACCTCGGAACCGCAGGCGCCCGCACGCTGCTCGGCGTCGGCCACACCCGCCGCGTGCTGCTCCCCGGCGGCAGCGAACCGGTGCGCCTCGAATGGTCGCCCTTCCCCGCCGAGCTGGTGGACGTGACGCTCGAGGTGGAGATCGTCGTCGACGACGACGGCACGGGCCACGGCGTCGCCAACGAGTGCGACGAGACCGACAACGCGACGACGATCGCCCCGCTCTGCGCCGGCCTGGGGTAGGCGGACCGGGCGCCCACGGAAACCCGCCCGGTCACCGCCCGGCGACGGCACGTCGACCGCCGGCCGCGCCTCTTCCCCTGCGGCTCCGAATGGCCTATACGGTGCGGCCATGGGCGGATTCTTCGGCGTGGCTTCGCGGGACGACTGCGTCACCGACCTGTTCTTCGGCACCGACTACCATTTCCACCTCGGCACGCGCCGCGGCGGGCTGGCGGTGCTGCACGACGGCGGCGTGACGCGGTTCATCAAGGACATCTCCAACGCGCAGTTCCGGTCCAAGATGCAGGCCGACCTGCCGCGGCTGCGCGGCCGCGTCGGCATCGGCGTGATCAGCGACACCGACGACCAGCCGATCCTGTTCCGCTCGCACCTCGGACTGTTCGCCATCTCCACCGTCGGGGTGATCCGCAACGCCGAGGCGCTGGCCGCCCGGATCTTCGCCGAGCGGACCGGGCACTTCAGCGAGATGCGCGGCGGGAAGATCAACCCCACCGAGCTGGTCGCGGCGCTGCTGAACCAGGAGGCGACCTTCGAGGACGGCATCCGGCGCGTGCTGCAGGAGGTCGAGGGCTCGTGCTCGCTGCTGGTGGCCACGCCCAAGGGCCTCTACGCCGCGCGGGACCGCTACGGCCGGACCCCGGTGACCATCGGGGCCAAGGACGGCGCGCGCGCCGCGACGCTCGAGACCTCCGCGCTGCCCAACCTCGGCTTCCGCGTCCAACGGTACCTCGGGCCGGGCGAGGTCGTGTACCTCACCGCCGAGGGCGACGAGACGCTCGTCCCCCCGGGCGACGTCCTGCGGATCTGCTCGTTCCTCTGGGTCTACTACGGCTACCCGGCGTCGTCCTACGAAGGACTCAACGTCGAGACGGTGCGCTACAGGTGCGGCGAGCGGCTGGCCGCGCGCGACGCCGTGGCCGTCGACACCGTGGCCGGGATCCCGGACTCGGGCGTCGGCCACGCGATCGGCTACGCCGCGGCGCGCGGGATCCCGTACCGTCGCCCGTTCGTGAAGTACACCCCGACCTGGCCGCGCAGCTTCATGCCGCCCAACCAGTCGCTGCGCGACCTGGTGGCCCGGATGAAGCTGATCCCGATCGAAGGGCTGATCCGCGACCAACGGCTGCTGTTCTGCGAGGACTCGATCGTGCGCGGCACGCAGCTGCAGGACACGATCCGCTACCTGTTCGAGCTGGGGGCGCGGGAGGTCCATATGCGGCCGGCCTGCCCGCCGCTGCTCTACGCCTGCCCGTACCTCAACTTCTCCCGCTCGCGCTCCGAGATGGACCTCGCCGCCCGGCGCGCCATCCGCGAACTCGAGGGGCGCGGCGACGTCGACCTCGCCCGCTACGCCGACCCCGACTCCGAGGCCTTCGCCGCCATGGTCGAACGGATCCGCGTCGGCCTGCGCCTCACCACCCTGCGCTACCAGCGCCTCGAGGACCTCGTCGAGGCGATCGGCCTGGCGAAACACAAGCTCTGCACCTTCTGCTGGGACGGCGTCGGTTGAACGGCCGGCAACCCGGGTTGCCGCCAGGTCGCCACCCCTCGGCGCCCGCCCAGCGGTCACACTCTGCCGCCTCGCGGCCCCCAAGCGGCATGCGCATCCTTCTCGCAGCCTTGGTGTCCTCCCTGTGGTGGCCCGGCACCGCCCGGGCCGACTGTCGCGACTCGACCGGCGGCACCTACTCCGTCGAGATCCGGCTCAGCCCCGCCGCCGGCTGTCTGTGCCTGATGTCGGTGTCGGTGTTCGAGGGACCGGGCTGCGCGGCCGACCACCGGCTGTGGGGCGCCACCCGCGGCTGCAACGAGACCGACCGGATGGCCGTCACCGACCGCGGCCGCCTGGTGTCGATCCTCGCCCCCGCCACCTCCCACCCGGAATGGTCGATCGTCGCCGTCCTCGAGTGGCACGACGGCCGCGTGCGGACGCACCGGCTGGCGCTCGAGGACCTGCCCGAGACCGCCGGGCTCACCGGCGTCGTCCGGCCGCGCTTCGAGGGGGCCGCGATCCGCTTCGCGCCGGACGTGCTGGTGCCCTTCGAGCGACTCGAGGACGTGGCCGGCAGCTGAGCCGTACGCGCCGCCCGACCACCACGGCTCGCGACCCCGCGGCGCGCTGGGCCGAGCCTCGACCACACCCCCACCCGCGTCGCGCTCCTGGACGACCACGCCGAGGTGTGCCAAGGTACGCGCCATGCTCCATCAAGTCGATGATGCGGTATTCGGACTCAAAACCTTGTATCTATACATTGTTCTCATCGTGCTGTGGATCCTACCGAACGCCTGCGGCGGGGGTTCCGCGACGGTCGACGCCGCCGACGACGGGGGCGCGACGGAGAGCACGGTCGAGGACGGCGCGGTCGAGGACGGAGTCGCCGACGAGACGACGACGGAGGACGCCGCGGCGGAGGACGGAGCCGCGGACGAGCCGGGCGAGGACGGGGCGACCGACGTCGGTCCGGGCTGCGGCAACGGCGTGCTCGACGACGGCGAGGTCTGCGACGGCTTCGCCCTGGGCGGGACCTCCTGCGAGAGCCTCGGCTACACGACCGGCACGCTGGCCTGCGCGACCGACTGCACGCTGGACCAGAGCGGATGCAGCTCCGTGTGCGACAACGATGCCTGCGAGCGCGGGGAGACGGCGACGAGCTGTCCCGCCGACTGCGGCGTGGTCGACGTGGCCGCCGGCCAGCACCACACCTGCGCGGTGCTGGCCGACGGGTCGCTGTGGTGCTGGGGCTCGTGGTTCGGCCACCGGGCCGGCGGGCTCGGCGACGAGCGGGTGCCGGTGAAGGTCGCCGGGGTGAGCGGCCTGACGAGGATCTGTGCCGGCGTCGGCCACGGGTGCGCGCTCACCGGCGACGGACGCGTGCTGTGCTGGGGCCGCAACGGCTTCGGCGAGGCGGGACAGAGCCCGCGGCGCGCGCAGATCTTCCCGCCGGCGGAGGTGCCCGCGCTGACGGGCGCAACGCAGCTGACGTGCGGCCTGCACCACACCTGCGTGTTGCTCGGCGGGCACGCCCGCTGCTGGGGCCGCAACGACTACGGCCAACTCGGCGAGATCTACTCGGTGCGCCACGAAGAACCGACCGACGTCTCCGTGTCCGACGCGGCGTTCGAGGGGGTCGGCGCCGGCGGCCGTCACACCTGCGCCTGGGGCGGCGTCGGCGCGCTCCGCCGCCGCTGGTGCTGGGGCTTCGGCGGCACCGGGGCGCTCGGTCGCGGCGACCTCGCCTGGAGCACGTCGCCGGTCGGCGGGTCGGCGATGAACGCGCTGGCGGTCGAAGCCGGGAGCTTCCACACCTGCTCGATCAGCCGGCCGCTGCTGGGCACCGGCTCGGCCTCCTGCTGGGGCGCCAACGAGTACGGACAGGTCGGGGTGGCGGACCCGGGGCCGGTGTTGTCGCCGACGGCGACGGGGGTCACCGGCGTGGACATCCTGGCGCTGGGGACCGCACACACCTGTGCGGCCGGGGCGACGCAGACCTGGTGCTGGGGTCGCAACGATGCCGGCCAACTCGGCAACGGCGGCACCACCTCGACCCACGTCGCCCAGGCGGTGGGCCTGACCGGCGTGACCGCGTTGTCCTCCCGCAGCGACCACACCTGCGCGATCCTCGCCGACCGGACCCTGCGCTGCTGGGGCCGGAACGACCGCGGACAGCTCGGCGACGGCTCGACCGAGACGATGCGCTCGA
>CAZMRP010000045.1:0-15159 GCA_964568275.1 uncultured Myxococcales bacterium | reverse complement strand
CGCGACCCCGCGCTCCCCTGCCCCGCCTCGCGTCGCCCATCGCTTCCCCTCCCCTCCGCGCGCCGCCGGCGCGTCACGGACTGTAGCCGCCCCGCGCGTCCGCCACACCGGCCGCCGAGGAAGCCGCGTCGTCCGCAGGTTACCGTTCCGCGCACACCACGGCAACGAGGTCCGGCGGCCGCTTCCATTCGCCCGCGAAAGCCGCGCGCCGCCGCGGCCGTTCGGATGGCCGCACGGTTGCCAGGACCGACACCCCGTGTCAGGATCCGTGCACCGAGGGAGGAACCGATGAAAGCGAGGCTCCCGCTGTTGATTGCCTTCCTGTTCGCGGCCGCATCGGTCACCGCCTGCGGCTCGGCCGTCACGAACGACACCTGCGACCCGGGTTCGACCCGAAGCTGCACCTGTCCCGGCGGCGGCTCCGGCACCCAGACCTGCGCCGCCGACGGCTTGGGCTGGCTGACCTGCGACTGCGGCGCCGCCGACGCCGACGCCGATGCCGACGGAGCGGACGACGGCGGAGCGGACGACGGCGGACCGGACGCGCTTCCTCCCCTCCCGCGCGAGCTGCTCGACCTGCTGCTGGTCATCGACAACTCGCCCGGCATGGACCAGGAACAGGTGTACCTGATGGCGGCCATGCCGGCGTTCCTCGGCATGCTGTTCGAGCAGGCCGCCGCCGCCGGCCTGGACCTCAACCTCAACGTCGGCGTCGTGTCGACCGACATGGGGACGTACGGTTTTCCTCTCGCCACCTGCACGGTTCCCAGCGGCGGCGACGACGGCTGCCTGTTGCACGAGCCGCGCCCGCCAACCGGGTGCGACGCGACGTACCCCCCCTTCCTGAGCCGGCTTGCGTCGACCGCCGGCTCGTACACGGAGGAGGAGCTGGCCCGGGACGTCGCCTGCATCGGCACGCTGGGCACCACCGGCTGCGGTTTCGAACAGCCGTTCCGGGCGGCCACCGCCGCCGTGACGGTCAACGTCGGCCCGGCAGGCTGCAACGCCGGGTTCCTCCGGGCGGACTCGGCCGTCGTCGTGCTGTTCCTCAGCAACGAGAACGACTGCTCGGTGCCGGCCGAGAACGCGGAACTGCTCAACCCCTCGAATCCCGACCTGGCGCACGTGGGCATCCGCTGCAAGGAGCACGCGGACCAGCTCGTGCCCGTGCCCGACGTCCTCGAGGAGCTCCAGTCGTTGGTCGACGCGGGGCACGCGCTGTTCGTCGGCGCCATCGTCGGCGTGCCGCCCGGCGAGCCGGCCTGCAACGGCTTCGGCACGGCGCTCGAGGGCTGCCTGAGGCGCTCCGAGATGGAGGAGCAGGTCGACCCCGCCACCACGACCCGACTGCTGCCGGTGTGCGAGTTCGACGGCGGCGACGCGGTCCCGGGCCGGCGGTTCGTCGAGTTGGCCGAGCGGCTGGGCGAGCGGGCCTACGTGACGTCGATCTGCCGCACCGACCACATCCCGGCCCTGGCCGAAATGGCCGCCGCGCTGTTCTGATTCGCGCCCGCCGCGCGCCCGAGCCCGTGGACTTCGCCCCGAAACGGCGCTACCGTGCCGCCTTCGGGCCGCCCCCCGCTTCGTGCGGGCGCCCGGGAGGAAGGACATGAGGGATCCCAAGCAGGTGCTCGAGAACACGATCCAGCGCTGTCGCGAGCGGAACATCATCATCCCGACGTTCGACGAGATGCGTCATCCGGAGAAGATCCCCGCGAAGATCAAGCAGGAGCTGAAGAGCATCGGCCTGTGGGATCTCAACCCGCGCAACCTGTTCCGCATCACCTGGAAGAACGAGCCGGTGGCGCAGGGCGGAGGCTTCGGGCCCGTCAACATGCTGGAGCTGCCCGGCGAGTTGACCGGGGTCGATGCCCGGATCCTGGTGATCGTCGGCAAGTTCTTCCCCACCGGCGCCCACAAGGTCGGCGCCACGTTCGGACCGCTCGTCACCCGCCTGATCGAAGGGCGTTTCGACCCGACGTCGCAGAAGGCGATCTGGCCCTCCACCGGCAACTACTGCCGTGGGGGCGCCTACGACGCCCACCTCTTGGCCTGCGAGTGCATCGCGGTGCTCCCCGAGGGGATGTCCCGCGAGCGCTTCGACTGGCTGAAGCAGGTCGGCGCCGAGATCTTCGCCACCCCGGGCTCGGAGAGCAACGTCAAGGAGATCTACGACAAGGTCAAGCAGCTGATCGCCGAGCGCGGGGACGCGGTGGTCAACCTGAACCAGTTCGAGGAGATGGGCAATCCGCTGTGGCACTACGCCGTCACCGGCCCGGCGCTCGAGGAGACCTACGCCGCCCACAAGCGCCCCAACCAGCGGCTGTTCGGCGTCGCCCTGACCCAGGGCTCCGCCGGCACGCTCGGCGCCGGCGAGTACCTCAAGGAGCAGTTCCCGACGATCAAGGTCGCCGCCTCCGAGGCCTGGGAGTGTCCGACCCTGCTGCTCAACGGGTTCGGCGCGCACCGCATCGAGGGCATCGGCGACAAGCACGTGCCGTGGGTCCACAACCTGCGCAACACCGACATGGTGACCGACATCCCGGACGAGGACTGCATCCGCGTGATGCGGCTGTTCAACGAGCCGGCCGGCCACAAGTGGCTCCGGGAGCGCGGCGTTCCGGCCGACCTCGTCGGCAAGCTCGACCTGCTCGGCATCTCCTCCATCGCCAACGTGCTCTCCGCGATCAAGATGGCCCGCTACTACGAGCTGGGCTCGAACGACGTCCTCGTCACCATCGCCACCGACTCGATGGAGATGTACCAGTCGCGCGTCCAGGAGTACCGGAAGCTCGAGGGCGAGTACACCGCCCACCACGCCGCCGCCGACCTGGAACGTCGGCTGCTCGGCCAGTCGACCGACCACGTCCAGGAGCTCGGATACTGGGACCGCAAGCGGATGCACAACCTCAAGTACTACACGTGGGTCGAGCAGCAGGGGAAGACGAGCGAGGAGCTCAACGCCCAGTGGTACGACCCCGAGTGGTGGAACCGGCAGTTCCACACGGTCGAGGCCTGGGACGAGAAGATCCGCGAGTTCAACCGCCGCACCGGGCTGGTCGAGAAGTACCGCTAGTCACAGCTCCGCCGGCGTGACCGGCAGCGCGCCCGGCAGCCGCAGCAACTCGCCCAGCGAGAAGCCGCGCAACGGCTGCTCCGGGACCGGCGTGGTGCCCGCCGCCGCCCAGAACCAGAGATGCTCCGGGTCGAAGACGACGGCGTACAACGCCCCGTTGGTCGCGATGCTGCCGTCGTTGTCGAAGGTGCCGGCCGACACCTCCGCCAAGGTGTACGGGTCGACGCGGTCGCGCAGCACGCCCGCCGCCACCGCGGGGTCGAAGGTCCCGAACAGCGTGTGTGGACCATCGCGCGGAACGAGCTGCGCCAGGCGATCGAAGCGCAGCAGGGACGACGCGCCCGCCGGGTCGGCGTCGAGGTCGACCATCTCGGGGGCCACGAAGTGGTTGGTCAGGAACAGCACGCCGTCGGCGAGGTCCCGCGCCGCCGCCCGCGTCGCGGTCATCTCGAAGGCCGCCGCGGTCCGGTTCGGCCCGTCGGCGATCCCGAGCTGCTCCACCGACATGTGGTCCTCGCCGAGGATGAAGGCGCGGGCCTCCTCGAGATCGTGCGCGGTGCGCAGCACCTGCCCGAGCATCTGCACGTGGCTCCGGCCCGTCCGGTCGTGCTCGGCGGCGCTCGCCGGATCGGTCTCGTTGGAGCCGCCCGACAGCCCCGCGACGTTCATCCCCGAGTACGGACTGAGGTTGCCGGGGAAGCCGACGTAGACGTGGGCCAGCCCGTCGGACGGCTGCCGCACGAAGATCACCGGGTACCACAGCAGGAAGTCGACCAGGCCCCAGTCGAGCAGCCGGCCGTGGAGCAGGCGACCGTCGGCGGACGCCTCGCCGGCGACCACGAACTGCGAGCAGGCGTCGGACGGCGATTCGGCGCCCTTGCCGGGCATCGACTCCACCAGCACGTCGCCGAAGTTCACCATCAGGCACAGGTCCATCGTCCAGCCGACGTCCCCGGCCGTCTCCACCATCCCCTCGCACTCCTCGACGATGTCCGGGTACGACTGCGTTCGCGCCAGCTCGATCAGACCCATCAGCCGGGCAATCGGAACCAGCGACACGATCTGCCCGACGTAGCTCGACTCGGCCAGGCCCCGGGCCAGCTCGTCGTGCAGCAGCTCGCCGTGCTGCCGCCCCATCTCCCGCGGCGTGCCCGACAGCCACACGACCGTGAACGGCTCGTGCGTCTCGCGGTGCGGCTCCACCGGACCCGCGCCGTCGGGGACGACGTCGTCGGGGACGTCGGTTTCCGCGGGCACGTCCTCCGCGTCGGGCGGCACCTCCTCGACGTCCGGCTCCGCGTCCGGCACCTCCGGCGCGATCTCGTCGACGTCGTGGACGGCGTCGTCGGCGCCGGTGTCCCCGACCGGCGTGGTCGACCGGTCGCACGCCGCGACCGCGAGCCCGAACCACAGCACCAGCAACGGACCTCTCGTCGTCAGCATCGACCTTCCTCCCCGTCCACAGGTGCGCGTCGCCGCCGACGGCGCACCGGCACCAGCAGCAGGAGCAGCGCGGAGAATGCGCCGAAGCCCCACGGGGCGAAGGCCCCGCCCGCGCCCGCCGACCGGCAGCCGCACCCTTCGTCCGGCGGCACCGGGACGATCGGACTGCCGTCCGTCGACGAACCGTCGTCGGCCGGCGCCGCACCGTCGTCGTGCGCCGCGGCGTCCGCGTCGGCATCCGCATCGGCCCCGCAGCCCTCGTCGGTCTCGCCGTCGCAATCGTCGTCGAGCCCGTTGCCGCAGGCCTCGGTCGCCCCCGGGTGCACGCCGGCCCGCGTGTCGTCGCAGTCGACGTCGAGCGGGTAGCCGTCGCCGTCGGCGTCGACCTCGACCGTCAGGGTCGCCAGGCTCAGCGCGGAGACCTCGTTGTCCCAGAACAGCACGAAGAACGTCTGGCCGAGCGCCACGATTCGCGGGCGGCGCCGTCCCTCGCCGCCGTTCGTGTTGCGGCCGCTGTCGACGGGTGCGGACCAGCTCGCGCCGCCGTCGGTGGAGATCGACCACAGCAGGTCGGAGTCTGCGGCCGTATCGCTGCCGTCGGAGCGCAGCGCCGCCGCCGCCACCGTCCGGCCGTCGTCCGCCCCGGCCACCGCGCCGAGACCCGTCGACAGGTGCCAGTCGCCGAGGCCGTCGAACACCCGCACGTCCGTCCCGAGCTGCCGGGTCCCCGTGGCGTCGTAGCGGTTGTAGTACAGTTCGTACTGCGCGCCGTAGACGACGTGCACATCCCCGGCGGCATCCACGTGCAGGTCCGGGAATCCCCGACGACCCGTTCCGGCCGCATGGGACTGCAGGTTCGCCGCCAGCCTGCCTTCCAGGCCCACGCCGGCCGCACCCCACGTGAAGTGCGCGGTTCCGCTCGGGTCACACCTCCCGGACACGAGGTAGACCGTGCCGGAGCGTCCGCGCAGGCGGGCGTCGGTGTCCGCGCGCCAGATGTCGTCCAGCACGCCGGCGGCCACGGCGCCCGCGGGGCCCGCGTCCCACAGGTGCAGCGTGCCCCACACGTCCGCGCCGCCCTCGGAGTGGAGCAGCACGACCTGACCTGCGCCGGCCCAGGCCGCGCCGACCACGTAGTTCCGATGTTCCGGCGCGGAGAACGTGAAGTCCACGTCCCAGCTTCCGGCGGCGCTGCGGTGGCGATAGCGCAGCTCGTGGCCGGCGTCGAAGCTCCCGCCGTGACGGGTCACCAGGTGGACACTCCCGTCCTCCCCGACCGCGAGCGCCGGCGGGAAGTCCAGCGCGCCCTGCCGCTCGTCCCCCTGGTCCTCATCGACCACGACGGCGCCGGTCGCGTCGAGCTGGTAGTACCGGCTGGAGACGACGTGAATCGTCGCGCCCGGTCCTCGCACCGCGTCGAGCTGGCCGCCGTCGGCGATCCGTCCGCGGAAGGTCCACTCGGGCACCGCCCCGGCCTCGGGAGCCGCCGCACCGATCGCCGCCAGCAACAGCGGCACGCTGGCTCGTGAAGGTCGCGCTCTCCGCATCCCGTCACCTCCGACGGCCGCCGGCGTCGACGGCGCAACCCCGGCGCCGCACGAACGGACCGGCGCTCTCGACCCCCCGAGCGTCGCCCGGCCCCTCGGCCGCGTCAAGCCGCGAACGCGACTGGCGAACGCGACCGGCCGAGATCCCGCTGCCGTCCGGGCGAGCCGAGCCCGCCCCTGCCGGGCACCGGGAGCCCGATCGTCGATGTCTGCCGCGCCGCCGCCCCGGGCGAACCCGCGGAGCCTACTCGGGACACTCCGCGACGGCGGCCGGCTCCCGCTCCTCGACCCGCATCTCCTCACACGCAGACCCGAACAGGGTCAGCTCGGTCCGGGCCTCGTTGGTGAAGTCCCACCCGTCGTCGCGGAGATGGTCGTGCCGGATCTCCCGGCCGTCGATGGTCACCCGCACCGTCGTCGGGTCCTCCGGTCCGGCGGGGTAGACGCGGAACACGCACCGCAGGATCGTGCTGGTGATGCTGTCCAACGCGTCCCGCAGGTCGGCCGGCTCGCGCACGTTGTAGAACCGGCGACCGCCGTCGTCGGCGCGCGGGCGCCCGCCCGCGATCGCCATCCGGTCGAGCACCGCGAGCAGCTCGGGTCGACTCGGGTTGAAGATGCCGATCACGAACACCGGCACGCCGTGCGACCCGAAGATCAGCTCGATCTGGTCGAGCGTGCGCGCCTCGTCGAGACAATTGCGTGTCGCCGTCTCCTCGCCGGCCCCGTCCGGCACGGGCCGCGGGTCGCACATGTACGACATGCCCGTGCAGACGCACTCCGGCGGAGGAACCTCCGGGTGCGGGTTGCAGTTGGGGCCGCCGTCGGTGGCCAGGACGACGAACCGCGGGCCCCCCTCCCCCGACCGGCCCGCGAACCGGACCCGGACCTCCTCGAGGCCGTCGGCCGTGGGAGTCCCGCCCACCGGCCGGGTCGTGTGGAAGAACGACAGCAGCCGGTCGAACATCCGTGGGGCGGGCTCCAGGTCGAGACCCGGGACGACCTGGCACGGGTCGGGCTCCACCGTCCCCGGCACCCAGGCGGGCCGGTTGGGGAAGAACTTGGCGCCGACCTGCAGCATCGTCGGGTCGGTCTCGGCCAGCACCTCCGCCAACGCCTGCTCGAGCAGCTGCCAACGCGACAGCTCGCCCGGCAAGGCGGGATTGTCGGAGGTGAGCGCCCAGTTCATCGAGCCCGAGCGGTCCACGAGGAACACGACCTCCGGCGGAATGGTCAGCAGCGCGAGCGGCTGCGGGTAGCAGGGACGATCCTCGTCCGCGTCGGGCGTCCAGAGGTCGGTCTTCGCACCGCAGCCGGCGAGCAGGGCGACGGCGGCGAGCGCCGCGACCCAGGATTCGACCCGACGAAGATGCCGTCCTCCCGCCATTCCGTTGCCCGCCCGACCGCCTTGACCCGAAGCGTGTCCCGGCCGCCTCCCCGCGTCAAGCCGCGAGGCGCCGCCGCATCACGAAGAACCCGCAGCCGTACTCGGGACCGGCGACGCGCGCGCCGGACCGTTCTCCAAGGACCGAGGCGGCAGGGGACCGCGACGCCCCGTCGCGGCCGTCCGCGCGGCGGACGTGCGGCGGGTACGCCGCTCAGGGGGCGGCGGCGGGCGCGCAGGACGCGGGCACCGGATTGGACGCGTTGCCCATCATCCCGACGGCCTCGAGCGTGTTCTTGCAGGTCGTCGATTGCCAGGCCGGATCGACCAGGTTCTCCGCCTGCTGCTCGAAGTCCTGGAACGTCTTCACCTGCTCGCAGAGCGGCCCGATCGTCTGCTCGAAGCCCGTACCGACGATCTCGGTGCAGCACTTGGCCAGCGACAGGCAGTTGGCGTCGGCCTCCCAGGCCGCCTTCAGCGCGGCCGCCTTCTCGACGGCGGCGCCACCCGCCGGCTGTGCCGGAGGCGCCCCGCCGCCCTGCTCTTCCGACTTCTTGTTGCAGCCTCCGAGCGCCAGCGCGAGCGCCACGATCCACAATCCCGTCCTCATCTCGAGCCTCCTTCTCGCCTGACGGAGCCCATCTCCGTCCACCCTCGTCGGGTCCGCGGCCCCCCCACCGTCCTGCGGTGGCCGAGGGGATCCTCTACGTTCCGGCCGCACGATGCAAGGCCGCCGTCTCGACCCGGAACGCGCCGAATCACGGCATGCGGACGCAGGCGGTCGCTTGACGCAGAGCCGCCGGAAGAGGAGTCTTGGAACGCGGTCGGCTCGAACGCACCCGTCAACGACGGGGGGTCCGTTCGAGCCTGGCGAGTGCCCGGAGAGCGGGCCACAGTCCGAATCGCTGCCGGGGACGGTGTCCGGGGAGGGAAGCACGATGACGAAACTCGCACGGAGCTCGGCGGTGCTGGCGCTCTGCGGGTGGAGCCTGGCCTGCGGCGGGGACGACTCGACGACCGACGCGGGCACGGACGCCCCCGACGCCGAGGCCGGAGAGGTGGTGCCGCCCCCGCCGCCGCCACCGCCGCCCGGCTGCCCGGTGGGCTTCGACACCGACACCGGCACGCTGTTCTACGTCGATCCCGCGACGGGCGACGACGCCAACGACGGCAGCCGGGACCGCCCCTGGCGGTCGATCCAGCACGTGGTGAACGAGTTGGTCGACTGCACGGACCAGCACGGGACGCCCTTGAATCCCGGCGCGCCCGTCCAGGCGGGCGACACGATCTTCCTCGTCGGCGCCGACGGCCACGACCAGACGCTCGAGATCACCGGCTGCTACAACACCGACTTCGTCAAGATCAAGGCGCTGGTGCTGCACGAGCCGCGGTTGGCGTTCGTGCACTTCCGCGGCAGCGCCTACTGGCGCATCGAGGGGCTGACGCTGTTCAACGACGGCGGCGGGACGATGCTGCGCGCCGAGGACCACGACGTGCGCGGCGAGACGCACCACCTGCAGGTGATGAACAACCACTTCACCTCGGGCGAGCTGATGACGGCGGACGACTTCCAGAACAAGGCCTCGACCGGCGTCTGGCTGCTCGGCGCCGACCACGTCGTCGTGCAGTGCAACACGTTCTACAAGGTGGGGC
Organism: uncultured Myxococcales bacterium; assembly: GCA_964568275.1. Classification (GTDB taxonomy): domain Bacteria; phylum Myxococcota_A; class Polyangia; order DRWM01; family JAAZOP01; genus JAAZOP01. Next base: position 6,056 of record CAZMRP010000045.1, on the reverse strand, counting down.
AGGCGATGACCGTGCCGGGCCAGTACATCGACATCCTCGACAACCGGGTCGAGTTCTTCGCGCGCGACGGCATCGCCACCAGCGGCGCCCACAACCGCTACCTGCGCAACGTGTTCTACGACTCGGTCAAGCAGAACGACACCGACCACGACGACTTCTACCAGAACCACATGGGGGCGAACCCCGACACGTCGACCGACCTCGAGATCGCCTACAACGTGTTCCAGAACCGGTATTCGGACGCCCTGCCGGCGGCGCTGCAGCACCCGACGCAATGCCTGTCCGCCTTCGAGGACGGCCCGAAGACGAACATCCGGATCTACAACAACGTCTGCAAGACCGATCACTACCACGGCATCACCTGGGCCGACACGCACGACTCGCTGATCGTCAACAACACGGTCGTCGGCGGGACCGAGCTGCCCGGGCTGCCGGCCGGGTCGGAGGACTGGCCGGACCACACCTGGATCTCCGTCGAGGGCACCGGCAACACGGTGCGCAACAACCTGGTGACGATGAACAACGCGGGCGGCGACCACAACCTGGAGGTCGCCGGCGAGGCGGTCTACGACTACTTCACCGACTGGGCGGCGCTGGACCTCAGCCTGCGCGAGGGCGCCCCGGCGATCGACGCCGGCAGTCCCGACGGCGCTCCCGTCGACGACGTGCTCGGCACGGCCCGCGACGCGCTGCCCGACGTCGGCGCCTACGAGTACGTGCGCTAGCCGGCCTCCGGCCCCTCGAAGGCAGTTGATCGGTCGAGGGAACGCGGTTATAGGCTTCGGAGGGGGCATCCCCGAAGGAGGAGTCAACCGTGAACCAGGAAGCCAAGTCCAAGTGCCCGTTCGCCGCGTTCACCGGCTCGCGGACCGTCGCCAGCGCGCAGTCCAACCGCGATTGGTGGCCGGACCGGCTCAACGTCGCCATGCTGCACCAGCACTCCGAACGCTCCAATCCGCTGGGTCGAGACTTCGACTACGCGAAGGAGTTCGCGAAGCTCGACTACCAGGCCCTCAAGCGGGACCTCGCGGCCCTGATGACCGACTCGCAGGACTGGTGGCCGGCCGACTGGGGCCACTACGGCGGTCTGTTCATCCGCATGGCCTGGCACGCGGCCGGCACCTACCGCATCTCCGACGGTCGCGGCGGCGCCGGCACGGGCGACCAGCGCTTCGCGCCGGTCAACAGCTGGCCGGACAACGGCAACCTCGACAAGGCCCGCCGCCTGCTGTGGCCGCTCAAGAAGAAGTACGGCAACCGGGTCTCGTGGGCCGACCTCCTGATCCTCGCCGGCAACGTCGCGCTCGAGTCGATGGGCTTCAAGACCTTCGGCTTCGCCGGCGGCCGCGCGGACATCTGGGAGCCGCAGGACCACATCTACTGGGGCCGGGAGACGACCTGGCTCGGCGACGAGCGCTACCGCGGCGACCGTCAGCTCGAGAACCCGCTCGGCGCGGTCCAGATGGGCCTAATCTACGTGAACCCGGAAGGCCCGAACGGCAACCCGGACCCGGTCGCCTCCGGTCGCGACGTGCGCGAGACCTTCGCGCGCATGGCGATGAACGACGAGGAGACCGTCGCGCTGGTCGCCGGCGGCCACACCTTCGGCAAGGCGCACGGCGCAGGCGATCCGGCGCTCGTGGGGCGCGAGCCGGAAGCCGCGCCGCTCGAGGAAATGGGCCTCGGCTGGAAGAACGCCCTCGGCACCGGCAAGGGCGTCCACACCACGACCAGCGGCATCGAGGGCGCGTGGAAGCCGAACCCGACGAAGTGGGACATGGGCTACTTCGACATGCTGTTCGGCTACGAGTGGGAGCTGACCAAGAGCCCGGCCGGCGCGCAGCAGTGGCTGGCGAAGGACGTCAAGCCCGAACACATGATCCCCGACGCGCACGACCCGTCGAAGAAGCACCGGCCGATGATGACGACGGCCGACCTGTCGCTGCGCTTCGATCCGGTCTACGAGAAGATCGCGCGGCGTTTCCACCGGAACCCCCAGGAGTTCGCCGACGCGTTCGCCCGCGCGTGGTTCAAGCTGACCCACCGCGACCTGGGCCCGAAGTCGCGCTACCTCGGCCCGGAGGTCCCGGCCGAGGACCTGCTCTGGCAGGACCCGGTCCCGGCCGTCGACCACCCGCTGGTCGACGCCGCCGACGTCCGGGCGCTCAAGGCGCAGGTGCTCGCCACGGGCCTGTCGATCCGGGAGCTCGTGACCACCGCCTGGGCCGCGGCGGCCAGCTTCCGCGGCTCCGACATGCGCGGCGGCGCCAACGGGGCGCGCCTGCGCCTCGCGCCGCAGAAGGACTGGGCGGTCAACCAGCCGCAGGCCCTGGCCAAGGTGCTCGAGACGCTCGAAGGGCTCCGCCGGAGCTTCAACGCGTCGGCCGCCGGCGGCAAGCGGATCTCGCTGGCCGACCTGATCGTCCTCGCCGGCGGCGCGGCCGTCGAGGCGGCGGCGAAGGCGGCGGGCCACCCGGTCACCGTTCCGTTCTCGCCGGGTCGCACCGACGCCTCGCAGGAGCAGACCGACGTCGCGTCGTTCGCGGTGCTCGAGCCGCTCGCCGACGGTTTTCGCAACTACGTCCGCGACGGGGTCGACGCGCCGGCCGAGCAGCTGCTGCTCGACAAGGCCCAGCAGCTGACGCTGACCGCGCCCGAGCTGACCGTCCTCGTCGGCGGCCTGCGGGCCCTCGGCGCCAACGCGGACGCCTCGTCGCGCCACGGCGTTCTGACCGACCGCGTCGGCGTCCTCACCACCGACTTCTTCACCAACCTGCTCGACATGGGCACCGAGTGGCGCCCGGCGGCGGCGCCCGGCAGCTACGAGGGCGTCGACCGCAAGACCGGCAAGGTGCGCTGGACCGGCACCCGCGCCGACCTCGTGTTCGGCTCGAACTCCGAGCTGCGGGCGCTGGCCGAGGTCTACGCGCAGGACGACCACCGCGGCAAGTTCGTCACGGACTTCGTCGCGGCGTGGGCCAAGGTGATGGAGCTCGACCGCTTCGACCTTCGTCGGTAGGCGGCGTCCGGACGAACCGCACGGATCGACTTCCCCGGCCGGGGCCGCTAGGATGGCCCCCATGCGATTGCTGCTCGTCCTGACCATGGTGGTGGCCGGCTGCAAGGGTTCGACCCCCGAGCCGCGCGTCGCGGCGGCGGACCAGGCGGTGCGCGCGCCGGAATCGACGGCAGGCGCCGGGACGGAGCCGACACCCGCGGACCCCGCGGTGGACGCGGCGCCGGCCTCGCCGACCGAAGGAGCGGGAGGCTCATCGCCCGCCGCGGCGGCGGAGTCGGGTTGTCCCGAGCCGACGCCCGGCGGACGGGAGCCGGACGACCGGACGGGCTACTTCGCGCCGGACGGCTCGCCCCACCCGCTGGCCTGCACCGTCGACGGCGACTGCCGGCCCGGGCCCGGGGTCAATCCGGACGACGGGTGCTGCGACACCGGTGTGGCGAACGGGGTGTACGGGCAGGCGTACCTGGCGTGGCGCGCGGCGTGGACGCAGGAGCACTGCGCGGGTCACGAGTGTCCGCTGCTGCCGCCGCCCGCGCCGCCGCGTCCGTGCGCGCTGGAAGGTCGCTGCTGCGCCGGTCGCTGCCAAGGCCGGTGCCCGCCGTTCTAGCCGCTCCCGCGTCCGACGCACCTTCCGTGGATACCAGGGCCGCGCGGCGCTCGTGGTCGAGGCGGCGTCCGGGATCCCCTTCCGGGTGTGGATGGAGCAGCCGCGATCGGCCGACGGGTGCCATGTTCGGTGCGTCGGCACCGGCCGTCCAAGGGAGTTGCCCGTGCTGCGTTCCGCGAGGCTCCGACGGCTCCTGCTCCTGCTGCTCGGTATTGCCGGCGGACCTGCCGCCGGTTGCGGGGACGATTCGAGCACGTCCGACGCAACGGACGTCGAGGCGGACGCCGACGCCGGCGCCGACGGGGCGGCGCTGGTGGTGCTCAACGTCGAGGATGCGCCCGCGGTGCGCGACCTCGAGCTGGCCGACACGCCGTTCGCCGGAGCTTCGTCGCTCGCCGAGCGGACCGGATTCGGTGCGACCGTCGCGGTGGACGGTGGTCGGGCGGCGGTGACGGTGCCGGCTCGCTCGTGCGGTGTCTTCACGGCGCCGTAGCCGCTCCGCCCGCTTGCGCGAGGGTCCGGCGTGGTGTAGCGGGTCGAAGGCCGGGGCGGAGCCGGCGCGGGAGGCGGCGTGTCGAGCAGGAAGCGGCGGGCGGCTGTGCCAACGGAGGCCACGGCGTTCTTCTCGTTCCCCGGGGCGGACGACCTGTGGCGTCGGCTCGGCGGCTTCGAGTCCCCGCCGTGGATCGGCTTCGTCGCGGAGTTCGGGGTCGTCGGCAACGGGCCGGGGGCCCTGCGGACCGTGGCGCTGCGGGACGGCACGCGCTTTCGCGACGTGCTGCGCGAGGTGGTGGGGAGGTGTTGTCGCTGCGAGTTGGCGGACCTCCCCGCCGGCGCCGGTCCCGTGGTCCACGAGTTGACGGTCTGGGACGATCAGCCGGGCCTGACGATCGCCCACTGGCGGTGTTCGCTCCCGCGGGACCTCCGGCCGGTTCCGGAAGCGGTCCGGGCGCTGGCGGTGCTGTTCGAGGACGCGTTCCGGGCCGCCGGCGGGCACGTGCAGTAGCGGGGTCGCGGCGGGTGCGAATCGGCGTCCGCCCACCTGGCCGCGTCCGACCGCGCGGCGCAGCCCGTCTCGAACACCGCTTGACGACGCGGAAGGAGCGGGACAGGCTTCGGAGCGTGGCTGCGGAACGGATGTTCGGATGGGTGTTGCTGCTGGCGGCCTGTTCGCCCGGAACGGACGACACGACGAGCGACGTGCGTCCGGAGGACGCGACGGGGGAGCGCGACGACGCGGCGTGGGCGGACGTGCCGGACGGGGATGCGGTCGACGGCGGTCCGGACGTCGGACCCGAGGTCGATGTCGGGGACGGGGACGTCGAGGCGCGCCCGGACGATGGTTCCGGTGACGGGTGGGACGACGGTCCCTACGACGCGGCGACCGGCTGGAGCGCCGAGCTGGTGTCGTGGAGCCTGCCGGCGGTGTTGGAGCAAGGGACGACGTTCGCGGCGGACGTGGTGATGCGCAACGTCGGGACCACGAGCTGGCCGGCGGCGGAGGTGAAGCTCGGGGCGTTGGACGACGAGGACCCGTTGGCGGCCGCGACGCGGATCCACCACACGGGAACGGTGGCTCCGGGAGAGTACGCGGCCTACCGATTCACGCTGACCGCGCCGATGCTGGCCGAACCGCGGCGGGTGCGGAACGTGGTGACGGACTGGCGGATGGTCAACGACGGGCCGGAGGCGCAGTGGTTCGGGCCGACGGTGCGACGGCACGTGAGCGTCTATGACGCGACGCCGGTGAGTGCGGACGGGTTGGAGAACCGGGTGCTGGCCGGGTACCAGGGGTGGTTCACGTGTCCCGGGGCGCCGGCGGACATCGGTTGGACGCACTGGTGTCGGGACGGCGGGCCGCCGGATCCCGGGAACGTGACGTTCGACTTGTGGCCGGACCTGACGGAGTACGCGGCGAGCGAGCTCTGCGCCACGTCGTTCGCGTATCCGGACGGGCGGGGGGCGGGTCTGTACAGCGCGTGGCACGCGTCGGTGATCGACCGGCATTTCCGCTGGATGAAGGAGTACGGCATCGACGGGGTGTGGCTGCAGCGGTTCGCGTCGGAGCTGCGGGACCCGCGGTTCCTGGTGTTGCGCGACCAGGTGCTGCGCAACGTGATGGCGGCGGCGGAGTCGCACGGCCGGGTCTTCGGGGTGATGTACGACATCTCGGGGATGGCGACGTCGCCGCCGATGATCGAGCAGCTGACGAACGACTGGATGCACCTGGTGGACGAGGTGGGGGTGACGGCGAGTCCGCGGTACGTGCGGCACGCGGGGCGGCCGGTGTTGGGCCTGTGGGGGCTGGGGTTCGACGACCGGCCGGGAGTGCACGACGACGACTGCAACATCATCCTGCACCTGCAATCGGCGATCGAGGAAGCGTACCGGGTGACGCTCGTGGGAGGGGTGCCCGAGGGGTGGCGGACC